>JAGLDQ010000240.1 GCA_023145535.1 Cocleimonas sp.
AATCGCTTCTATCGCCCCTGTTTGACTATGACGACGATAAAGTAACCCTGATCGTCCTGATAATTCACGTGCTGAAACAATCTCACCTTCTGGTGTTTTCACTTTTGAACCTGCCGTTAAATACAAACCTGATTCAACAATACACTCATCACCGAGCGAGATTCCCAGACCTGCATTAGCCCCGAGCAAGCTTTTCTCACCGATAGAGATAACCTGCTTACCACCGCCCGATAGCGTTCCCATAATAGAAGCACCACCGCCAATATCAGAGCCATCAGCCACTAAAACACCCGCACTAATGCGTCCTTCAACCATTGAGTTACCTAATGTGCCTGCATTGAAGTTAATAAACCCTTCATGCATAACCGTTGTGCCTGAGGCGACATGCGCGCCGAGTCGAATACGATCGGCATCACCAATTCTCACGCCTTCTGGCACAACGTAATCGGTCATGCGTGGAAACTTATCAATAGAGGTAATATTAAGCTGTACATGTTCCTCAGCGATTAAACCACGCAACGCCTCTACCGTTGCAGGTAAAACAGGCCCTGCTGATGTCCATGCCACATTGGGTAATAACCCAAACATACCCTCAAGATTAATTTCATGCGGTTTAACTTCACATTCCGAGAGTAAATGTAGTCTTAAATAAACATCTTCCGTCGTCTCAGGTGCGCTATCAATATCAATTTCAATCGCTATAAAATCACTTTTGATTAAACCAACTTTCTGCGCTAAACAACTTCTCGCAATTTCTTTATTTGAACGTGGAAACCAAGTGTCGATGGTTGTTCCACTTGCCACGTCTATATAGCGATGTCCGATACGCTTCATTGTCATTTGTTATTCCTTTTTAAGATAGAGAGTTAAAGATGGCGGGGATTCTATCGCCTTAATCCTATTAGATCAATTTTGACTTAGCGATAAATAACCGCCTTGAGAAATCTAATTTTGAACCGCTTATGGTACTAAGCTATACTTCAAACACAACTTCCACTCATTCTTAGGAGTTCCAACTTTTTGAACACCCAAACAATAGATGATAACAAGCAAAGCACGGTTGATTTCAAATTAGAGCCCGTTGACAATGAGCGCTTAATGAACCTTTCGGGGCAGTTTGATCAGCATTTGCGCCAACTTGAGACACGTCTTGATGTCACTATTGGCAATCGCGGACATGATTTTAAAGTCAGCGGTCTTCCAGCTAAAATTCAAGTCGCGATTAATCTTATTCAAGCACTTTATGATGCCACGGCCTCAGAGACGCTTTCGCCGGAAAAATTACATTTATACTTGCAAGAATCTAGTCTTAGTGGGATCGATGAGAAAGATATTGTTTACACCACTATTCGCACAAAACGCGGTGTTATTCGTGGGCGTGGACCTAATCAAAATAATTATATCCGCAATATGCAAAAGCATGATCTCACCTTTGGGATTGGCCCTGCGGGGACAGGTAAAACCTATCTAGCCGTTGCTTGTGCAGTTGAGGCATTGGAGCGTGATGAAGTACGGCGCATTATTTTAGTCCGTCCGGCGGTGGAAGCGGGTGAAAAACTGGGATTTTTGCCAGGTGATTTATCGCAAAAAGTTGACCCTTATTTACGCCCAATGTATGACGCACTGTATGAAATGCTAGGCTTTGAGAAAGTAGCGCGCTTAATTGAAAAAAATGTGATTGAAGTTGCACCACTCGCTTATATGCGCGGACGTAGCCTAAATGATTCTTTCATTATTATGGATGAAGCACAAAACACAACCACAGAGCAAATGAAAATGTTTTTAACCCGTATGGGATTTGGCTCTACTGCGGTTGTAACGGGTGATATTACACAAATTGATCTACCAAACCGTCAATTATCCGGGCTTAAACAAATTATTAATGTCTTGCAGGATGTTAAAGAAGTCAGCTTTAGCTTTTTCCAGCCTAATGATGTGGTGCGCCATACGTTAGTGAAGAGTATCGTTAAAGCCTATAACCGTTATGATGACTTACACGCCACTGGCCGCAAAGATCATGCCTAATCTAACACTTGAACTGCAAAATCCTTATCATTATACGCATCTGCCGGATCAACAAAAAATACAAAACTGGGCAAAAGCGGCATTACAGGACTCATCCCAAACGGATGAAATAAGCGTTACATTACGCTTTGTTGATAAGGCCGAAGGATTAGCATTGAACCAGCGTTATCGTGATAAAGCGTATGCGACTAATATTCTTTCATTTACCTTCGATCAACCTATTTTACCCAAAGGCGTCACACTTGATTTGCCCTTGCATTTAGGCGATCTTGTTGTTTGTTTGCCGGTGATAAAGGCGGAAGCACAAGCACAAAAAAAATCGCTTGAGCAACACTGTTCGCATCTTATCGTTCATGGCATATTGCATTTACAAGGCTATGATCATATTGAAGAACAACAAGCACAGCAGATGGAAGCATTAGAAACCCATCTTCTACAAACATTGGGCTACCCTGATCCTTACGAGGTTGCTTCTAATCAAGGCAAAAGATAAAATGCTAGGTGAAAATCCCACTAAAATAATGCCAATCACCCGACCTAATATTTTCTCAAAAAATATACGCAATCTCTAAAAAAACAGTTAAAGCATGAATAAAAAAATTAATAATAAACGCTCCAGCCACTTCTATTTACTAAGTTTTCTCGCTGGTGCTAGTTTAGTCTTTGCCTTTGCACCCATCGGTTTTTACCCCATTGCATGGATCTCAATCGCCCTCTTATTCTATACCCTGCTACAGGCCAATGATAAAAAGCAACATTTCTATCTGGCATGGCTTTATGGAATAGGCATGTTTGGCACGGGTGCATCGTGGGTTTTTTATAGCATGCATTTTTATGGTCATGCCAATATTCCTGTCGCCGCAACGCTAACCCTTGTTTTTGTCGTCCTGATGGCACTCATTATTGGTTTATTTGGCTTACTCGCTTACCTATTTCGGCATCACCATAAAGTGACCCGTCTCTTATTTTTCTACCCGCTCATGTGGGTACTGATTGAATGGTTTCGCGGCTGGTTTCTGACAGGATTCCCGTGGCTCTATCTCGGCAATAGCCAAATTGATAATGTACTTGCAAATATCGCGCCCATTACAGGCGTATTAGGCGTTAGTTTATTCAGCGCTTTCCTCTCTGGCGCATTGGCTTCTCTTTTTATTCTCAAAGCACCCAACAAAATACTATGGATCAATATTCCCAATAGTAACCATATAAAAGTACAGATAAAAAATAGATTCGCTCATCAATTTATCGCCCTCTTTATTATCCTAAGCATTTTTGCCAGCTCATGGCTTGCAGGACAATTTTTTTGGACACAGCCCAAAGGCGAACCCATTACTGTTAGCCTGATACAAGGCAATATTCTCCAAGAAGAAAAATGGCTACCTGAAAATAAGCGACCCACATTAGCGCTCTATAAAAATCTGACCCAAAAAAACTGGGATAGTGATCTAATTATCTGGCCAGAAACAGCGATACCCGATCTTTTTGCGCGCAATATGGATGATTTTATACTCCCCTTACAGCAAGAAGCCGAAGCCAATAATACGGACTTACTCCTCGGTGCATTCTATCAAAATGAACAGGGACAAGTTGAAAATAGCGTATTGGCACTCACGCCTGAAGGCCGCGATCTTTATTCAAAACAACACCTTGTACCACTGACGGAATACATGCCACTACTCGGCTATCTACGCTGGTTAAATAAATGGATAAGCATTCCCTCTGATAACCTAACCGCAGGTACAGGCGCTACCACACTTAAATTTAGCAATAATATCGCACAAATTTCTATCTGCTATGAGGATGCTTTTGCCAGCGAAATACTCAAAGGATTACCCCAAGCGAATCTATTAATTAATGTCAGTAATGATGGCTGGTTTACTGGCTCTTTAGAACCCTACCAACATATGGAAATTGCTCGTATGCGCGCGCTTGAAACAGGACGCTATCTATTGCGCGCCACCAATGTAGGTGTATCAGGAGTTGTTGATACCAGAGGCAAGCTAATAGCAACCGCCCCCCCCTACTCTACCGAAGTCATTACTCATGAAGTACAACCCTTTACAGGCATAACACCGTTTATACGCTGGGGAAATTGGGGAATTATTATAGTCATTATCGCCCTCTCTTTACTGGGATATTTTACGGCGGCTACGCGTAAACCAACCTCTGAGAAAAAATAGAATAGACCGCTATTTAACGCTCAAATATCGATAAAATAGCGCATCACTCAACGTGGTAAGCAAACGTATCCCCACGCCAACCACAATAAAAGCAAAGACCAAGCGTAGATACAACGCGCCTGATATATCCGCACCCAGCAACATCACCAGCAATGTATCTTCAATTAAGGAATGACAAATAGCGATCAGAGAAATCGCACCAAAAATTTCACGCTGACTTAACTCACCTTTCTTAGCCTCAGCGATTAACAACCCGCCCCCATAGGTCAAGCCTAGGTTCATGCCAATAATGGTAATAGAGGCGGTTTTATTGCCTAAGCCTAATAAGCGCAATATGGGTGAAAGCAGAAAGATTAAAATACGCTCGAATCCTGTGGATTTTAACAATTTTAGAAACGTCACTAAAGTTGCAATAACAACAAATACCTGCGCTAACGTTTTTAATTGTAACCAAGCCCATGCTGATAGGCTCTGGTCAACCACTACATCAGGCTTCCAGAGTAAAACATTGGTTTCTTGTAGCCAGTTTCCAGTGCTATAAATCAGCTGCAATAAAAAGCCAAACAACAAAGCACCACCAACACGCAAGAATAAATTAAATGCAATCCTTACCCCTGTTTTCTGTGCAATGCGTACTTCAACTGGAAGATTGTGCGCTAATAACATCATTCCCCCCAAAACCGTCACTTGCGCGATTGTTAGTGGCTCTTGTGCTGCCATTGACACAAAAATAATCATGCCGCCAAAAATATTGGTAATAAGCGTTGTTGCCCACACCAACCCCATTGAATCTGGCAAGCCAACCCATTGCATTAGAGGCGATAACGCATAAGCAATGTATTTTATACCCCCCATTTCTTCAATAATTTTTACGGCAATAATGATGGGGATCATTATTTTATAAAGTGAGAGATTGATCTTAAAAATATCGATCGCTAATGCACGTAACCAATTTTTCATGACCTAAAACTCCCACGCAACACCCACTTTACCTAATGTATGATGACGGCTGTCATAAGCAATACCCCCATTAATTTGCGTATTTCGACTGCTATTTAATAAGCGATGACTAAAGGATACGGCCACTGCTTGCTCACCACGGTAAGTTGCCGCGCCTAATCCTATCGCTGTTTTTCCTGAAGCAGAAGGGGTTGCTGGCGTAATTGCAGCAGCCCCTGCGATCCCTGCAAACGCTTCTTCACGAATGCCACTTAATGCGCGTTTAAATTGACCATAATTAACCGCATCATTGGCTTCGATGGCAGGTGCTACATTCGTCATTCTACGCGTTAAGCCTGTTTCAGAATCGCCCACAGAAACGGTATTTTCCTGACGCGCAACGGATTGACTCCCTAAAGCGACACTCCCCTCTGCGTCAACCAAAGCATCCGCTCCCACTGCAATCCCCCCTTTTTCTAATACAGCAGCGCTTTCACCTAAAGCCATACCATCTTCAGCTTCTACCATTGCGTTGACTCCAACAGCAGTACTATTATTCTCCAATGCCTGTGCCAATGCGCCTAATGCCGTGCTTTGTTCACCTTGTGCCAAAGCTGCTGTTCCAATAGCCGTTGTATTGATCGCAGTAGCGCTTGAGATAGCACCATAAGCACTACTGGAAATTGAGGTAGCAAAACTATTTTCACCAACCGCAGTTGAGTTAGTTAATAGCGCTTTAGCGGCCAGCCCTACGGCTATATTATTGCCATCAGCTTGCTCAGCGCCCTCTAATGTTCCTGCTTGTGTCGTCGGTATCATAGCGCTGAAGAATAGATAAGTGAGCAGTATCGGAGAATATTTCATTATTTATACCTTTTAGTGGCTGCTGTAGAGGATTTTGTATACACCTATCGACTACAATTAAGCGGAATTAAATAATGGTATAGTATAAATAAAAAAACCTGCTAAGTGGCAGGTTAAGTTCTAATCTAATTTTTGTGAATAAAACAAATAATCCCCTTCTGAGGAGGAAAAGCGGTTGTCCCACTGAGAATGACTGAGCGCTAGGTCGGCTGCGTCAATGTTATTGGCTTAGGGAAAGTATTTTTTAAAGACTACCCTTCCTGAATTAGTCGCAACATATCAGTCGCATTCATACTCCCACTCATATTACTCCCTTCCAGCAAGCTATCCGCAAGATCACGTTTATGCTGATGCAATTTCACTATCTTTTCTTCAATGGTGTTTTCTGCCACTAAACGATAAATAGTCACAGGACGGGTTTGTCCAATACGATGTGCGCGGTCAGATGCTTGATCCTCTACGGCAGGATTCCACCAAGGATCCATATGAATCACGTAGTCGGCTGCCGTTAGGTTTAATCCAGAGCCGCCTGCTTTTAAACTGATAAGAAATAATTCACCCTTACCATTCTGGAAATCTTCAACCCGTTGTTTGCGCTTCCCAGCAGGAGTGCTGCCATCTAAATATTGATAGCTAATGCCTTGCTCATCTAGATAGTGTTTAATAATAGC
>JAGLDQ010000241.1 GCA_023145535.1 Cocleimonas sp.
GTAATGGCAGCCAGTACTTTAAGATGGTCAGATCCTGTGCCTTGTTGCTGTTGTTTATCTTTAGCCGCAAGGTTTTGTAATGCTTTTTGGCGTACTGCTTCATACATAGCGCGCTCTTTTTCAGAGAGGGGAATATGTACCGTAATTTCGGTTTTAGGGGGGAGTTCATCCAGTACTTCTGTTTTCAGGCGACGCAATATAAAGGGTTGGATGAGGCGTTTAAGATGCTGACGTGTTTCTGCATCGTTATTACGCTCAATGGGGATCATATAACGCTTCATAAATTGTTCTTGTGAGCCGAGCAAGCCAGGGTTTAAGAAGCGGAATAAACTCCACAGCTCTCCGAGATGATTTTCAATCGGCGTACCCGTTGTCACCATTTTAAACGCACCATCCAGTTGATGCGCCGTGCGGGTGCGTTTAGCGTTGACGTTTTTAATGGCTTGCGCTTCATCGAGCACAATGGTATTCCATTTTTTATTTAAAAATAGTTCGCTGTCTTGTTGTAATAAGCCATAAGTGGCAATCACTAAATCACGCTCCGACGCATTCTCTATCAATGCTTCACGCTCACTGCCACGGTACATGAGCGGGGTCAAAGTAGGTGCGAATTTTTCTACTTCTGATTCCCAGTTGTAGCAAACAGAGGTTGGCGCAACGATTAATGCGGGGCCATCACCGCCACGTTGCAATAAAAGTGCCAGTGTTTGTATTGTTTTACCCAGCCCCATATCATCGGCTAGACAAGCACCCACATTCCATTCAGCCAAGCGGCTTACCCAACGAAACCCTTCTTCCTGATAGTCGCGCAAATCCGTTTGTAAGGTGGATGGGACTTCGGCGGTTGAATTTCCCAGATTCTCTAAGCGATACACATGCTGTCGCCACTCGTCATCAACGGTTAACGTGCCAATATCTTCAAAAAAATCATCGAGTGCATAGGCGGCCAATCCATTAATACGTGCGCCTTCACCGCTATTTTCTGAATATTTTTGTACGGCATTGAGTTTTTTGCGGAATTGATTGGTTAGTGAGACATATTCACCATCGCCAATCTCAATAAAGCGTCCTGTTGATTTTTCAGATAGCTCTAGTAATTTACGTAGAGATAATACCAAACCTTTGTCTGTTTCAACGTGTCCCTCTAGTTGAAACCAGTCACCGGTTTTGTTAATGCTCAAGCGCATATTGCCGCTATCAAAGCGTGAAGTAACGCGCATTACTTCCCCTTCAGGCCACGCGATAATCACATCATCGCCTTGCTCGCGCAGTTGTTCTAATAGCTCTAAGCAGTCTTGTGCATCTTCAAGCAAATATTCATCTTCATATTCACCCGCTTCGCCAAGTACATTGCTATGGAGAATTAAATTATCCAGCTTTTTCTGCTCTAGTATTAAATCACGCCGTGTTTTATAGGTGATCCCCTTATGTTCAGCCAATAATTTAGCACGTCCTTGCCCCGGTGGGTAAAGAGGGCCAAACCCACTAAATGCTTGTACGCGTAAGGTGGCGCGTAAGCCTTCGCCATAGGGTAATAAATTAGCATGAAGCGTGGCATCTGCTGTGACTTCTTCGGCTTCGCTAACACCTTCCAAGTCAGACTGTATTTTTACCATTGGTGCGAGTGAGGTCAGTGTTTCGCGCAGATTTTTCTCTGCTTCACGCGGGATAACCAAGCCATCAGAAAGAATTTCACTCAAGCGGTACACTTGCTCATTTTTTTGATAAATACACAGACGGGTTGGGGTTTCTTTGTGAATCAAATAGCGTGATTCATCGCTATCTTTCTTAAACGGAGGGTAAAAACTAATACGTAAATTGTCACCTTCTTCGCTGACGACTAACTCAAACTCATGCTTGGCGATTTCTATTGCCGCACCGCGTGCTTGATCCCAGTAAATAGCGGGATGATCAACGATGGCAAGCCATGCCATATTCATATCAATATAAAACTGGGGTGTGCTTGAGTTGTAGGTGTCGTAGTTTTGCTGTTCGATGATGCAATCACACAGTTTTTTATCCTGTGGTGTTAATAGTGGAAAAAAATGACGCTCTTTTACCAAACGCTTTAATGCAATGTTTCGACCCTTTGTCCAAGCGCCTTTAGGGGATTTTTTTTGAACCTTGGGCGTAATGAAATACTCGTTATGACGGTCTGTATCAAGAATCCAGACAATGCGCTCTTCACCTTGGCTATCGCTATCAGGTGCTGTCGTCAATAAGTTCATTGCATTTAAAGCACGCTCCCATTCTGCTTGTGGTGTGACTAGGTCAAAGAGTGTTTTTGTTGCTAGTGTTGTGTGCTGCTGTTGGGCTAATTGTTGGTATTTTTGGCGTGTTGTTTCGTTAGTAGAAAGGAGAGAGAGAACCGTTGCATACTCTGCTGCAAGCCATGCATAGCCATTCTTTTCTGTGCGCTGATATTGATGTTCAATAATCTCTAGCTCGCCATCGGTCAGCGACTGATTTAACCAGAACGTAATCAGTGCATAGAAGAGTGAGGTAAAGGTATTTTCATGCAGATAAATCGGCTCAATATTAAAATTAAATAGCCCTGAAATGGCGGCTTGGTTGTAGGCTGAAAATAAGGAGTAATCAATATCTGTTTCCGCCTTAGAAAGAAACAGAGCGGCTTTATCCAGACTTTCAGCATTGCCTTTTGCAATCAGTGCGAGTAAATAAAATTTTTCCAGATCCGTATCAAGCACAAGGGTTTGTTTTTTTAAACCTTTGAGTTGGCAGTATAAGTCACAGCCTTTTTCATATTGTGAGAGACAGGTATCCACATTATTTTTGTTCAACAGTGCTTCTGAGTCAGGTTGGGCATTAATTAATTGCCTCACACTATCAGCAACATACCAATAGACTTTTGACATACCATTGGTTTGCGGAATAGGGCTGAATATGTCTTTTTTGCCACTTAACAGGCTATAAAACTCGCGTACATCGCCATTACCACTCGCATCTGTATTTTCACTCGTGTTTGATTCGCTGTGTTCACTCATCAACTGCCATACATCGCTAATATTGTCTAGCTCTGATAACCCCGCATAAGTCAGCTCTTTGCAGGCAAGCATGAATGTCTTGCTATCCAGTAGAGACAGCATCTCTACATTGGCAGGTGAACCAAACATACCCTGAAAAAACCCTGTGGTATTGATCATAGAATCTGGGTCAGAATAAGTATAGCGCGCATGAAGGCTGTTCAAAACCTCGTCAAGTTTTGCTTGATTGCCTAAATACATATGTAAGCGCGCATGGGCAATGCCATGATCTATATTTGACCAATCAAGAATGCCAGCGTCTTCTCTGGGCGGGAAAGCTTCAATAACTTGTTCGGCGATGGGCTGAAAATCCCCATTTTTAACCGTGTATTGCAAGATAGGATCCAATAGATCTTGATGGCAGGAATAGCGATTATTTTCAAGTTGAACCCATCCCAAGCCCACTAGTTTTTTTAAATGTGGGCGGATGGAATTCATATTAAAACTAAGCCCCGTATCAGGGTCATCAACCCCGATACGATGTGCACAAATAGCTAACGGTGTGGATGCAACAGGAATATACATGATGGCAAGTATTTTTAAGAAAGTGCCCTCAATATCGGTGAGTTGTGCCAGTGTCGCAGGATCAAATATTATCTTGTTATTGCTCATATTCTACTATGTTTTATGAAAATGTGGGTGGGCGATTATATATGGTTAAGATGTGGTTCGTCTTGTTTATCTTAAGATTCTTTGCAAAAGAAGAGGAGGATAAATTAGACGAAAGTGGCTAAAAGTTGTTATAATGATCAATAAATATACGTGACCATACTTGACCATAAGAGTTCAACTATAATTTGTTCACTATAGCTGTATTATTTTTTCACCAATAGTTTCCATGTAAGCTGTAACCCACACTATAGAAGGGTTTTTGAATAATGATTGACTTGTTTTATTTGTTGATATATCGCTGTTGTTTATCTTAAATTAGTCAAATATTGCTGTTTTTTATGGAGAAAAAAATATAAAGATTATTTGCTAAAGGGGATGTGCAAATGGTAATCACAAAAAACGAACAAGCATTGTTTTTCAAGACGTTGGACTTTCTACCAACACCGACGTTAATTGCCAAAGAAGACAAATATAACCATCGCGGTAACATTATTTTTGTTAATAAGGCCTTTATAAAAACAATCGGTTATAACGTTGCTGATATACCCGATCACCTCAGTTTTATTTCAAAAGCCTATCCTGATATTGTCTATCGCCATAAAATTACTGAAACATGGCTTGATAGAATAGAGCAACTCGTTAAGCGTGAAACCTCTTTGGTGCAGTTGTGCTCAAAAGTATATTGCAAGGATCAAAAATACCGTTGGTTTGATATACGGACAGAAATGAAGAGTACCATTGGAAAAGGTATGGTTATTGTTCTGTTTAATAATGTCGACAAAGCAAAAGCAGAAGTATTGCAATATGCTAAATTAGCGAGTATAGACCCGCTAACAAAGTTAGCAAATCGTCGTTATATTCAGCAGTTATTACAGCAAGAAAAATCACATCAAGAGAGAGGTAACCAAATTGAGCCTTTTTCCTTGGTCATGGCTGATATTGATTTATTTAAGCAAGTGAATGACACCTATGGGCATAGTTGTGGCGACTATGTAATTGAAGCGGTTGCTAAAATAATGCGTCAGGCTACACGTAAAATGGATGCCGTTGCGCGCTGGGGTGGAGAAGAGTACTTACTCTTATTGCCGCAAACTAATACCATAGAAGCGCGTATCGTAGTGAAAAAAATAATGAAACGCATTAGTGACTATGCTTTTGTCTGGGAAGGCAGGCGCTTTAGCGTTACCTTGACTTATGGAATCACAGTTTATTATGCGGATGAAGAAACGAATGAAACCATTAAACGGGTTGATCAGTGTCTTTATCAGGGTAAAAAAATGGGACGTAATTGTATTGTTAGTGATGGTTTAGTTGAGGTTTGAGTTAGACGATACACAGAAGACGGTTTTATTCGAGTAAGCTTGAAAGTTAACATGGGCTAGAGTGACGTAAACGGAAGACAAACTCTGTAAATTATCAGAACACTCCTCATCACGTTTTTATGCAAAGAGGAATGAGATAAAGAGTTTCTTATTCCCACTCTTTCATGTATTTATTGCCTAATTCTTTTTCAATTTCTTTTATTTCATGAATCGACAAGGCTTTAATTTCAAAGAATGGCTTAGATAGAAACGAGTTAATGCTCATATAGGTAGATGCTTTATAACCCGAGATCTTAAGTGTTTGTTTTGTTTCTGAGTAATGGACTGATTTGTCTCGGTTGATGATATGCTCAAGTAATACAGGAGAAGGGCTAATATCACTTAGTTTTCCGCTAATAATGGTTGGATTCCAGTCTTGGTAATCAATTAAATCACAGATATGAGGAGTTAAATCTTGTTTAGATTGCTCATATATTAATGATCCTAAACCTTCACTTATCTCGGTTGCATAGGTTTTTTCTTTTGGCAACCAAATAGCATAGAACTTTTCATCATGGTCAAACGCAAGTAATTGGTAGCTTTGCATTTTTGCCATGCCAATAAATGTTAAAACATCATCGTCCTTCATCTTTTTAGGAAGCATCACGCCATATTCAATATGCCCATCCTTTAGTATGTGTTCATCACAAGTCTCTCCAACAAACTGATCTAATTGGGTTAAAAAAGAGGGCTCACTTTCAAAAATGCTTTCGACATCACTAAGGTTAAATCCTCTTGCAGCTTTTACTTCTAATTTTTTATAGACTGCTTCTGCTTGTTGTTTATCAGGAAACATACTGTCTATACGGTTTCCTTCTACGTACAAACATTCATCATTATAACCAAATTGGTATCCCCGAATTACGTAAATTAACGCACTCATTAAATCACCTTTTGTTTTAGTTGTTGTATTTTTTTTGCGCTTAGCGGGTAATCCATCCCATTATCCATCCAGTATTCAAATTTCATGGCATTAAAAAAATCAGCAGGGCTGATTATGATCGTTTCAATGACAGGTGATACCTTAAATATTTGTGGCAAAATGCTATTGATAAACCAAGAATTATGCGTCAGTAGTAAGGATTTTAATTGCCCCGTTTCTGACAATGGCGATAACATTAATGTCGATATGTCATCATTTTTAATATAATCCGCATGGAATTTTTCAATTTTTTTAGCAAAGTCAGATAATTCATCTTGATTGATCGCATTCGTAAAATCCGCCAAGGTAGGAATAAATCGGTTGTTGTAATCAACTAATAGATGATCTTTTTCACACATATCTTTGATATTGACTTGCTTGTCATCAGAGTTAATCAGGGTATGTCCAAATATTGGCTCAATGACATTTTGTACACCCCATAGTGTATGTAATATTCGATGACGTGAGTCGCTACAGAGACTTTTAGTGCTATCAATAAAATTGTGAATAGCGAGATAATCATCAACTTTTCCTCCCCAGCGTTTTTGAGAGATACGACAGTGCATTATGGAGTTCATAGAGTATTATTTTATTGTTATTAGAAAAGATACCCGTTGTAGTATCAGCGATACTATCGCTGCCATAATTTTAGTGTGTTTTTTGGTTGAGTGATTAAATTTTTAGATAAATGGCATTGTAAAAATAGGAGGTTGTACCGATTCTGCGAGAGCCTGCATTGAAGTACGAGCGTTATTTGGAGGCTTTCTGAAAAATAGGCAAAAATTATAATCATCCTGCGGTGAGAAATAGAATGTTGATTTTTCCTGACCCCGAATTCAAGTGACTTTTAGTCTATTGAGAGAGTATGCTGTATGGAATACAAACTAAAAAGGATAAAATAATGAATACCAGCATCGAAGTAGAAAATATCCGTTGTGGTGGCTGTGCTAATAGCATTACAAAGAAACTAACCGCTATCGAAGGGGTAAAATCGGTGGATGTAGAGATTGAAAATCAGATCGTAATGGTTGATGTGTCTGATGATGCTGTTCGTGAAGCGGTTGTAAAATCACTCAAAAACATGGGCTATCCCGAAACAGGTTCCGTTGAAGGTCTAGAGGCAATGAAAGGAAAAGCTAAATCGGTTGTTAGTTGTGCTATAGGGAAAATAACCTGAGCTAAGTATCCAGACAAAATAAATCGACAAAAATTTATTTTGAATTTCAAAGAAAGTGTTGCGAGGGGATTTACTCAACATTTTAAACGGGTTGATATACTCGCTATATGCTCTAGTCGGTTTCGCAGAGCGATACCAACACGTTATAAAACTAAGACTTCATCTTGCCCTTTTTAATTTGTTGCGCCTCCATTAGCTCAACTTCTCTTGCACCTGAAATAACAACCTCTGGATCAGGAACATAATCAATACTAGAATTAAGGCTTTGATAAGGCACAGCGTTTAAAATGGCTTTCATGGCATTCAATCTTGCTAAATGCTTATCATTAGAGCGAATAACCGTCCATGGGGCTTTATTAGTATGTGTATTACGTAACATTTTGTATTTTTGTTCAGTAAAGTCATCCCAACGTTCCTGCGCCTGCAAGTCAACCTCACTCAATTTCCACTGCCTTAACGGATCATCTTTACGGCGATCAAAACGCTGTGATTGTTCACTTTTACTCACGCTAAAATACAGTTTAACTAGGATTGTACCTTGCCTCACCAGATCTTTTTCAAAACCTGTCACACCGTTCATAAAGTCCTTGTACTGCTTCTCACTACAAAAATCAAATACAGGCTCTACCATCGCACGATTATACCAACTGCGGTCAAAAAGAACCGTCTCACCACCGTGGGGTAATTCGGCAATATATTTTTGGAAAAACCATTGTGTTTTTTGGTGATCCGTCGGTTTACCGAGTGCCACAATGCGGTAGTGCTTTTCATTCATATAGCGCGTTACACGACGAATAGTTCCGCCTTTTCCTGATGCGTCCCGACCTTCAAATAAAATAATCAAACGCGTCTGGGTTTCTTCCAAATACTTCTGCATTTGAATGAGTTCAGCCTGAAAGGGTTTTAGGCTTTTCTCTAATTTCTGTTTTTTTAGAATTTTCCTATCGTTTGCTGTTTTCTCACACGTTTTAAGCAACGACTCGTTCTGGCTTTTTAATTCTTTAATCTCTTGTTTAAGATATTTTTTCTTTACCTTTATTTTTTTTTTAGGAAGCTCGGGCGTTATTTTGATAGGACTTTCTTCAGTCATAATGATTTCCTCTTTTTGAAGGGTTTAGTTTTACAGTATTCACTGGCATTAAAATATTTAGCAATAGGTTAGGAGGATAAAGACTGAGCCTAAATGACAGCCCATCTTGTTAATTCCTAATGAATAAAGGGATACCTTATCAAAAAGCTTCTTTCAAGAACAACAGGGCGGTTGGTGATGATTGATAAAAGCCAATCAATAGGGAGAGATAAAATTACTTTCTCTATTCGCCGAGAGTATAAACCCAAGCATTATAAATATCTTTAACATCCGATCAAAGACAGGTTGGAAAGCACAATTACTTTGGTAGATCAACTAACCCAATACTTATATCAGTCCAGCGTTATTGGACTAACAAAACTGTTCGGCTTCACGGTAACAACGGAACAATCTAGATCATCCAAGATTTTCTCCGCCGTATTACCAATGAAAAATCCCACTAAGCCAGTACGTGAAAGCATACCTAACATAACAAGAGCAATAGAGTTATCCCGCGCATAAGTAGACAATACTTTGGTTACATCACCTTCCAGTATTTCTATGCTAACTTTCAGATCAGAAATGTTCGATTGAGTGACTAATGCTTCAATCTCCGATAAGTTTTTTGCATCTGCTTCTGGCGTTGATTTATTAACAACATTAACAAGATGCAGTTCTTCTGTTGTCGCACGCTTGAATAGGCTGGTTAGCCTTAATAACTCCTTATTTAAGGATTCATTACGATCTTCCAGTTTGTTATCAAAATGGATGCCCACCATCATCTTCTTTCTTTCATTTTTCTCTGGCTTAACCGCCCAAATAGGGCAAGGACAACGACGCATTATTTCTAATGAGGTACTGCCTAACATAGACTCTGCAATGGATTTATCGCGCGTACTGACCATTAACAAATCATGATGTCCTCGCAACACTTGCTGAATAACACCTATACTCGGTTTTGCAGCAATTTTCACCAAACAGGTAATCTCATTATCAATGGGATTGTTATCCTGATAAGAAGCAATCAAAGCTTCCAAGCTTTGCTGTCCATCATTCACTAATACTTTTTCTTGCTTTTCCGAGGAAAGGACTGAAACTTCAGGATCAGCAACCACTTCAAGCACAATATAAACAAACGTCAATGTAATCGATTTATCCTGTCGTGCCATATCAAATGCACGCTGTATTTTTTCACTCTCTGCTTCTGCTTTAAAATCAATTGAAACTAGTATATTTTTAAAAATATCCATAGGTTTATTAACCATCTAGGTTTAAGTAAATTAAAAAATAAGGACTCCAATTCAGAACCAATAACACAAATTTATAATCATCATTAAGTTACCAAATAATAGTCTGTATAAAAGCTAAAAACTACGCATAAACCATAACTCAGTTCAAGGTAACTCTCAACTATTGCTATTAATATAACCAAATCAATTTTTTATTATGGATAGAATATAGTCGCCTTATTGGATCCTCATTGATCTATATCAATATCGCATGAAACTCATGCAAAATATTGATTTAACTATAATAAACAACAACTAATTAAAGAATAAACTTCACACTACGTTATACTAATAAGCACTAACCTAATATCAAACAGGCATAAGAAAGATATGATGTATTCCCTGCCTCGGGTTTAGGCTTAAATCTTTTGTCTCAGTGACCTGCCCTGTTTGGGCGGATACCCGATAGTTACCCACAGGAAGGCTAAACTGCCGACTTGTTGTATTCGATGCGCTGACAGCATAATGACCATCACGTTGTTTAATTGATAAATTAACTGGGATTGGACGTTTGCCCTCCTTTGTTAACGCGGACAAACGCATTACGCCTGTTTCTATCGGCGATGTCGTGACGACAGATGCACCTCCTCCGCCATGAAAATCTTGCTGCATTGCCTGCTGATAAGCAAGTGCTTGCAGTCTACGCTGCACAACATCCCTCACCAAGGTATCAAATACACGACGCTGCCGTGAACCATGTCTTAACTCCAACGAATGCACAAATAAGGTCGCAGAAAGCCCTGCATTGTTGCGTTCATGAATATACTCATAAGCTCTTGATACCGAAACCAGCGGCATAACAGGTGTGTCTAATGGCTTATCTGTATTCACCGCCCAAGCATGCTGTACACCACGCGCAAACTTAATACCAGGAAAACTTATTCCACGCATAGGGCCTGCACCACTGCCATGATAAGACAAGGTTACCGGCCGTTTTCTAGTAATATCTTGAATAATACGGCTGATGTTATTCAAAGCATCTCGCTGTTGCGCCTGACTATGCCCCTTTGGTAACGGATGCACACCCAGCGTTACTAAATGGGGTGCAAGACCATAAATCGAACGCGCATTATGTCGATCAAACTCATAATCATTACTTGGATTACTACACTGAATAAAAACAGTAACAGGGATACCGTGATCAGTAAGAAACTTTACCACCTCATAGGTACTACTCAAATGATGATCACCTGCATGGATATGATCAATCGTAAACACAACCTTGTCTAGTACCGGTGGATTTGCTGAAAATTTATATGTTTTTTGTATACTCGATAGCCTATACGCGGCCATAACTCACCTCTTTTATCATTTTTTATAATTAACTAATGCAGCGAATGGCAAGTTCACCCTGTAACTTGTGAGGATAAATTTTCAAGCACAGAGGAAAAATGCTTCAATGCCATCAAAAATTTAGCCTCGCATTCTTGAGTGAACTTGCCGTTTACTGTACTAATAACTTTAGTACAAATTATGATAAAAGCTGTGTAATGAGGTAAGTTACGGGTAATTATGTATTTTTGCGTATAATATGGGTTGGTTTACCATCAAGACTGATCTGGTTTTTATCTTGCCAATACGCTTGAATCCCCTCCTCACCTTTTTTAACAGCCCATTTTTTAAGCTGATCTCTTTCTTCAACATAATCAAAAAACGGCACTGCCATACCGCAAGAAGACTGTACTAGGTCAATAGTAAGATCAAATATTTGTCGCGCACCGACTGAGGGATCAAAGTGGGCGTATAACCCATCCCACTCTGCATCATTTTGATGCACCGCCTTAGCTGTTCCATACAAGCGAAGAATCAAAGGATTTCCTTCAAAAGCAGCAAACATGATTGTCATACGTGACATTTCGTCTATATGTGCCGCCGTCTCATTGCCACTTCCCGTTAAGTTCAACCAAATCACACGATTTTTGTTCAAAATGCGGAGTGAGTCCATTCCTTTAGGTGAAATATTTACCCGACTAGAAGCTGCGGCAGTCCCAATAAAATATAGTTTTTGCTGCTCAATAAAATCAATTAACTTATCGTTTAACTCCGTGTATTGCTGTCCCATACTCTTGTTTCCTATACTGTATTAACTTTCCCACAAAATAGCATAATAAGAAGATCAAAATAAATAAAATTATTTTCAGTTCTTCCTTTACCTAACGCACTTGTACCTGTATTCTTGCCCCTCTCAAATTTATGGCTGTTTTCTTACAGCGACATAAAAATTGAAATGGAGAAGTGGCCGAGAGGCCGAAGGCGCTCCCCTGCTAAGGGAGTATATGGTTTATCCCGTATCGAGGGTTCGAATCCCTCCTTCTCCGCCATCATATCGCTTTAAGTAGTCACTGCTTAAGGCTTTTTTATTGCCCAAAATAATCATTCCTATACCAATTGATACCTTTGTAGGTAGGATTTATGCATTTTTTAAAATTCCTCTGATGCTTTGTATTGATTAACAATATCCTTCCAGATTTTCATTGACTAAAAAGCCACCACGATAAATTGCTACCAGCCATTCTTTGAAAGCACTTGTAAGCATAGATAGTCTTTATCCATCGATAAAAAACCCTTGCCTTTTTTCTAAAGCACACCTATATCTAATCAATAAAGCGTAATTTTTTAATGGGATGAGGCAAAAGAAAAATGACACTCAAAAAAAATAGCCAAGCCGTAACGCAGCAAATCAATAAAATGATCTCGCTCAACACGCAAACATTAGATGAAAATTTGACATGGCTCGTTGAGCAAATGCATCCTTTGTTCTTCACCTTAAATCAGGCAGAAGTTGAAGCACTTTCAATGCTCACTAACAGTTTGAAACATATGGATTACCATAAACGCCTCTTGCTCGTTGATACCTCTCACTTATTGATGCTCGCGCAAATCGACTCCCCAGGCTCTCTCTTTGCAACCTTGCAACAACTCCCTGAACGCGATATTTCTTATTCTGAATTAACGACCTCTGAGTCTTCTTTGCCTAACGCTAAAAACCGTCTTGAAGTATTACGTTTTGATTACGTAAAAAAGCTTGAAAGTGAAGTGTTGGAACAACTTAAAATCACACGCGTTCCTGACTCCGTGATGTTTTCTGTTTCTAATGCATTAAGCATTCGTTTCCCTCACTTTGAACAAGACAAAATAAAGGATTTATTAACACTTTTACTGATTAATAACTCTGAATATATACGCGTATCATCCGCTGAGAGAATTGCTCGCTTACTTTATTTATTTGCACAAACAAAACAAAATGATGGCATTCATTTTGATCTACAGAAAATAGAAGAACACGGGGCTTGTGAAGAGTACCGAGTCCTATTAGGAATGGCTAATCCACCCGTAAAGGGATTCTTATTACAATTATTAGCAGTCTTTAACCGCTTAAATATTTCTGTCCACCGCTCTTATAGTCTTACCTTAAGTGACGGCATCCATCCTTATTTTTTATCAACATTCTATATTCGCTCTAGAGAAGATGATCTTTCAAAAGACAGTGAGCTTTATCTTAATTTGCAACGAGAAATTTATAATACACAAATATTATTTGCCTATTCCAAAAGCTATCTCAAACTCGTTAAAACAGGGATTATTACAGGAGTGGATGCCAGTTTAGTGGATGCGCTGATTGGATTTTGTCACACAAATTTAGCCCATAGTCATCCTAATCGTTATTCACTCGAAGACATTCGACATGCTTTTCATAATCATCCCGACATTACCACGGACATTATTCAACTCTTTCATCTTCGCTTTCATCCTGAGCAAAGTAAAACAGGCTATAAAATAGCACTTCATCATATCAGCACACGAATCGAGAATTTTAATTCTGGGCGTAAAATTTTAGATCGGTTCCGTCGCACCGTTTTTAGTTGTGCCTTATCATTCATTAAACATTGCTTAAAAACCAATTTTTACGTCACCAAGAAACACGCCCTAGCCTTCCGTTTAGACCCTACTTACCTTGATGATTTGGGCGAAGAATTTACGCAAGATTTACCCACAGACCAACCCTTTAGAATTACCTATTTCTATGGACGAAACGGAGTCGCTTATCATATTGGCTTTTCTGATATTGCCCGAGGTGGCTGGAGAACTATCATCACCCAAGGTCGGGATAATTATATCAACAGCGCTAACACCCTGTTTAAAGAAAACTATGTATTAGCCCACACCCAACATTTAAAAAACAAAGACATTTATGAAGGCGGCTCCAAAATGGTTGCGGTACTCCGTGCCGATACACAAGGGAATGATGAGTCGATCCGTCAACAACTTTATAAACTACAGCTGAGCTTTATTAGCGCATTTTTTGATATTTTTGTGACTAAAAATGGACACGCAAAAGACCCCAGAGTGGTGGATTACTACGGTGAAGATGAACCCATTGAGTTAGGGCCTGATGAAAATATGCATGACCTTATGATTGAGATGATTGCCAAAAAAGCCGTAAAACGCGGCTATTTATTAAAATCTGGTGTGATGTCTAGCAAAGAAATTGGCATTAATCATAAAGAATACGGCGTCACATCAATCGGTGTCATTCGTTTTGCTGAAGTGACCATGAAGACCTTAGGAATCGATATGCATCAGGATTCTTTTAGCGTAAAAATGACAGGAGGGCCTAATGGTGATGTCGCGGGCAATGGTATGAAGCTGTTGCTAGCGCGATGCCCTAACGTGAAAATCAAACTCATTATTGATGGCTCTGGGGTTTTATATGATCCTGAGGGGTTAAATCATCAAGCCCTTGCCGCTATTATTTTACGCTCTGATCTCGATGCTTATGATACCTCCGCACTGCATCAGGATGGATTTTTATTATATCGAAATCAAACTCAAAAAAAGGGTATTCGTGTTCTCTACAAAAAAACAGTGATGAACAGTAATGGACTAGAAGATCAGTGGATATCCAGTGACCGCTTGAATAAATTATACAATAATCAACTCTTTAGCGTAAAAACAGATTTATTTATTCCTGCGGGAGGACGGCCTGAAACGATTGATATTGATAATGTGAGTAAATTCTTTGACAAAGAAGGGAATCCTAGCAGTAACGTCATTATTGAAGGTGCTAACTCTTTTATTACCCCAGAAGCACGGCTTGAATTGCAACGCCATCAAGTGGTGATTATGCGTGATGCATCCGCAAATAAGTGTGGGGTTATTTCTTCATCTTATGAAATTATTGCCAACTTAATCCTAACGGATAAAGAATTTTTGGCAAATAAAACCACCTATGTCAGTGATGTCATTACTATTTTAAATACAATGGCAGAAAGAGAAGCAACCTTAATACTAAAACGCTTTGCGGACAATAGTGACGCACTCCCTTATACCGATATTTCAACGCATATCAGCCGCGAAATTAATCAACATTACGCGCATATATTTGAATATTTTCAAGCTAATCCTGAGTTATGCGATCAGCCTAATTATTTAAATGCCATTTTATCTCATATGCCTCAACTAATTCGTCGTCATAAACAATTTAGCGATCGAGTAAAAGACCTTCCTGATAAGCTAAAATTTGCAATACTAGCCAGTAAATTAGCTTCTACACTCGTCTATGAAGCGGATAATAATAGTATTTATGCTGGAATGATTGAAACTCAGGTTGCTAAGATTCCTACTTTTTCATAGTGGATTCGAAAGAAGTATAGCTCACCAAAACGTAGAAAGTGTAACGGTGCTTTCTACACCTGCTTAACTACCCTTCTAAAAACCTTGCAGTTTTTGCAAATCCTTTAACACATCTTCAACATGGGATTTAGGCACAACATGACGATAAATTTTAGCGATCTTCCCCTTGGGATCAATAATAAAACTATGCCGCTTAGCGATCTTAAAAATAATTAAATCTCTAAGTGAGCCATAATGCTTTGCTACTTTTCCATCAGGGTCTGCCAATAAAGTAAAAGGGAGTTGATGATTCTTGGAAAAATCCGCATGGCTTTCTTTATTATCCACACTGACTCCCCAAACCACCGTGTTTTTAGCCCGCATGGCAACGATATTATCACGAAAGCTACAAGCCTCTGCGATACATCCTGGTGTTTCATTTTTTGGGTAAAAATAGAGAACCAGCCACTTCCCCTGCATTTTACTCAAGGTTTGCGATTGATTTTTCTGATCAACCAAGGTGAAATCGGGTGCTACGACCCCGACTTTAATAAGGGCTTCCGCTGACACAGTATTCACTCCTACTAGAAATAATACGCTAATAATAATGCAAGTAATTTTATTCATAGTACAAAGTATAACACTAGATAGCGTATCGCTCTCATGTTCTGCCTAACGCCTGCCGTAAGGAGGCGAATTTTGCGACAGCAAAGTTTTGTGACACTTACGCCAGCCGCTGAAAGCCATTGTTAGAATATTGCTCTCTAATTAACTCCATTACATTATTTTTCATTTTACAACCACGTACTTCAACCTCTTGAACCTTTTCCACAGTAAAACCATAATGCTGAAAAAATGGTTTGGCTGTCATACTTACATGAGAATATAGTTTAGCCATGCTATGTCCTTTTTCAAGAATTGCATTCATTAAAGCACCACCAACTCCCATAGACTGGTATTTACCATGCACAAAAAAGTGATCAATTAGTCCATTCGATTGTAAATCTGCGTAGCCCACAATTATTGACCCTAACTTTGCAACAAAAGGATTTAGAACCTCCTGTCGTTCTTCAAATATTTTCATATCAAAGTTATCAGGTGCCCATGCATTAACCTGTTCCTCAGAATAATCTTTTATACAAATCAACCTTATAGCTGTAAAGTAAACTTGCCATAAGTCGGCCGTCATTTCTTTTTCAAATTTAATTATCGAAATCATACTCTGGCTTGGTTTTATTCTAACACTA
>JAGLDQ010000242.1 GCA_023145535.1 Cocleimonas sp.
GCATCAGCCTCTTTTTTCTTAGCGGTTGCTTCTATCTTAACTGCTTTCTCCTTTTCTTTCTTGGCCTTTGCACGACGTTTTTTAGCCAATAAATTACGCCTCACTCTCGCTTTTTCAGCCTTTTTAGCCTTAGCTTTTTCTTCACGCTTTTTCTTAGCTTCTTCCTGTTTTGGCGTTAGCTTCTTTTCTTTTGGTGCTGTTTTTTTACCTGATTTTTTCTTGCCACGTCCTTTACGTTCGGGTGCTTTTGCTAATAATTCCTGACATTCTTCTAAAGTCAAAGTCATTGGGTCATAGTCTTTTGAAGGCATTTTGGCATTTTTATTACCATCCGTGATATACGGCCCCCAACGTCCTTTTAGTATCTGAATACCTTCTTCTTCCCAGCTAGCAATAATACGATCTAAATCTGCTTGTTTTTTATCCGCAACTAGTTTTAAGGCGCGCGCTTCTGTAATCGTATAAGGATTAATGTCTTCATCTTTGGGTAAGGAGACAAACTTGCTACCGTATTTAACATAGGGGCCAAAACGTCCAAAATTAGTAGACATTTTTTCGCCTTCAGGCGTTTCACCTAAATCACGCGGTAATTGGAATAGCACCATTGCATCATCAAGTGTTACCGAATCCATTTTCTGACCAGGCATTAGGCTAGCAAATTTAGGCTTATCCTCATCATCTTTAGTGCCACATTGCACAAACGGCCCATAACGTCCCATACGCACAGATACTGGCTTTCCATTTTCAGGATGATCCCCTAAAACCCGCGCTTGCATAACTTCTTCGCGGCTTACATTGGCATCTTTGTCTACCACTAATTCATGGAATGGCTTCCAGAACTCTTTTAATAGAGGAATCCAGTTTTTCTCACCCAATGAGACATCATCTAACTGCCCTTCTAAATTGGCGGTAAAATCATAATCAACGTATTTAGTGAAATGCATCGTTAAGAAGCGACTAACAATTTTACCAATATCCGTTGGGAAAAAACGGCGACTTTCAATCTCAACATATTCACGTGATTGCAAAGTGGAAATAATACTGGCATACGTCGAAGGACGACCAATATCATATTCTTCGAGTGTTTTAACCAAACTTGCTTCTGAATAGCGGGGTGGTGGATCAGTAAAATGCTGATCTGCGGAAATTTCATGCAGTGTTAATACATCACCCTTCTCCATTTCAGGCAATATTTTTTCTTTGCTATTATCCTTTGCCCCATCATCCAACCCTTCTTTATACACACGCATAAAACCGGCATGGTGAATGGAAGACCCTGTGGCACGGAAAAAACTATCATCATTCGGCGATAGATCCGCAGAAACGGTATTCATGGTGGCGTGAATCATCTGACAAGCAATGGTGCGTTTCCAGATTAAGGAATACAGTTTGTATTGCTCATCCGTTAAATACTTTTTGATTTCACTGGGCACATGAAAGGCAGAAGTTGGACGAATGGCTTCATGCGCTTCTTGTGCATTTTTAGATTTAGTTTTAAATTGTCGTGGTTCAGGATTAACAAAATCCTGACCATAACGCTCAGTAATCAAATGACGTATTTCATCAACGGCTTCATTCGCTAATGTCACGGAGTCAGTACGCATATAGGTAATCAGACCCACAGGGCCATCACCTAAATCAATGCCTTCATAAAGCTGTTGCGCCACACTCATGGTACGACGTGTATTAAAATACAGTTTTCTTGAGCCTTCCTGTTGCAACGTAGAGGTAGTAAAGGGTGCCGTGGGTTGACGTTTGCGCTGCTTCTTTTCTAAACGCGTAACGGTTATCTTACCCTTTGCTTCGCTTAATAACTCTTCCTTTGCCGCCGTTGCATCTTTTTCATTATTAAGGTCAAACTGCTTTAGGGCTTTCCCCTTATAGGTATGTAACTTCGGTGTGAATTCTTCACCGGCCTTATCCACCAAGCCTTGTAACGTCCAATACTCTTTTCGCTCAAATGCCTCAATGGCTTCCTCACGCTCCACGATCATACGTAACGCTGGGCTTTGCACACGTCCTGCGGAGAGACCTGGCTTAATCTTTTTCCATAATAATGGGGAGATATTAAAGCCGACTAGGTAATCTAATGCGCGACGTGCTTGTTGCGCATCGACCATTGGCATTGAAAGACCTCGCGGATTAGCAACGGCCTCTTGTACGGCGCTTTTAGTGATTTCATGAAACACCACGCGCTGTACATTAATACCCTCCAGCACATTTTTTTCTTTTAGTAATTCCAATAAGTGCCATGAAATCGCCTCCCCTTCTCGGTCAGGGTCAGTTGCGAGATAAAGGTTATCAACATTTTTTAAAGCTTTAACAATTTTATCAACATGCTTTTTATTACGATCAATAATTTGATATTTCATCGCAAAATCATTTTCGGTATCGATTGCACCTGTTTTAGGTACAAGATCACGCACATGACCATAAGAAGCCAACACCTTAGTGCCTTTTCCTAAATATTTTTCAATTGTTTTTCCCTTGGCGGGTGACTCAACAATAACGAGACTTTTGCTCATATTTTTATCTTGGTTGTTTAACTTTTGGATTGTAAATGGTAGACCATTATTAGGAAGTTGCAAAACTAGTTAGCACTAGGTATGAAAGCAACCTTCTTGTTTTTTTGCACCATACACTGTAAAAGGAAGCTTAGTAAAGGAATTCTCTATAGATACTTGCGTCGTTCCTTAAACTTTAGAACATTTTACAAGATGGAATAACTTAAGAAAATAAGCGAATACATCAGACTTAATACTCAATAAGCTCAACGATCATTATAATAATTACTTCAATATCTTAGCTAAATAACCACCAACCAATAGAATGTTAGGCTGAATGAAAACACGCTATCAACATTATTTTTAATAAGTAAAAAAGCTGAGACACTACATACCTGAACATCTACCCATCACAAAGTCTTTTAAATGGGTGTATCAAAAAAAAGCACTTTCCACTTAATTTGTTACTAGAAGAAATGAGCCATTGTTGTAATCATTCTATCGCAAAGAAAAAGGGTGTGCTCCCAATGCCTTTGCAAGAGATATTACTTTACTCTGGCTTAAAGTTATCAACGCTTGATGGCCCTTCGCCAAAAAAGAATTTCTCCATTTCTTCTTCTAAAAACTTACGATCCTTAGGATTAATGGGCGTTAAGCGGTACTCATTAAGTAACATGGTTTGATGACTTACCCACGCTTTCCAGCCTTCTTGCGAAACCTCTTCAAATATTCTTTTTCCCAAGTCACCGGGATAGGTTAGGCGCTCTAATCCTGGGGCTTCTTTACCTAATTTTATGCAATTAACCATTCGCGTCATGATATTAGTTCCTGTAGTAGTTTTGTCACGGGTGCCGCTAGGCCACCTTCGAATTCGGTGCTGGGGTTATACCAGAAAATTTTGTCGTCCTCCATCACACCTGTCTTTAATGGGGATTCTAACTGCAGAATTAAAGGTTGGATATGTAAACGAAAATGACTAAAAACATGACTGAACTCGGTCATTTTCCTCATCGTAGGTGCATTAATATGATGAACATCCAACCATTCCTGCATTTGTTGATCTGTTTCAAACTGCGGAAAACACCATAAACCGCCCCATATTCCCGTTGGTGGACGCTTTTGCATTAATACTTGTTGCTGTTCATTTTTTAATATCAAAAGAATAATGGACTTTTCAGGTAACCCCTTTTTCTTTTTAGGTGTTGGATAATCCGTCATATTACCCTGTGCATAGGCAACACAATCCGACTGTAATGGGCAACGCTCACAGGCAGGTTTACTACGTGTGCATAAGGTCGCTCCTAAATCCATTATCGCCTGTGTATAATCTCGACTACGTGATTCAGGGGTGGCTTGCTCCGCATAGTGCCATAACTGTTTTAATACAGCCGCTTTTCCTGTCCAGCCTTCAAGCGCATGATAACGGGTTAATACCCGCTTCACATTGCCATCTAAAATGGCATTCGATTGCTCAAAAGCAATGGATAATATAGCCGCTGCCGTTGAGCGCCCGACTCCCGCTAAGGACTGCATATCATTCATATTATCAGGAAAACGCCCCTTAAATTCACCGCAAATCTGCTGAGCTGCTTTATGTAAGTTACGTCCTCTCGCATAATATCCCAATCCAGACCAAAGCTTTAACACTTGATCCTCTGAGGCATTTGCTAATGCTTCAACGCTTTCAAATTGCTGAGTGAATTTCTGAAAATAGGGAATAACCGTTTTAACTTGCGTTTGTTGTAGCATGACCTCAGATAGCCAAACACGATAAGGGGTTATGTTTTGTTGCCATGGGAGGTTTTTACGTCCATGCTGGTCGTACCAAGCAAGGACTCTGTGGGGGAAACTATTCATTATCAAAGTGGGATAAAAGAAAAGATGATTAGACCACAGGGAATACTAAGAACACAGAGAAAATACAATAAGGAAGGGTAATTGTTTTTTTCTAGTGACGAGGCTCTAGCCTCGCCGAACGAAGCTAAATATAGCAGTTCGATACTTTGTTTTAAAAATAGCCTACTCCTAGTTTCCTCCCTAAATTAAACCAATAATTTTAGAAAGTGGGTCAAAACCTTGACCCACGACCCAGCTCTATTTACGACGTGGAAAAAGTAGTATAAGCGCTAAAAAAAACCATGATATTGAACCTCCCCCCTTCTTTTTATTCGGTGCCTGAACCACAACGCTTGATGAAATTTTCTTTACCTGAATAGCAGCCGTTGAAACATTACTACTGCTTTTTCCGTCACTCACCTGATAACTAAAGCGATCATGACCAACATACCCCTTATTTGGCGTATATTCTAAGCGCAATCCATTTGAAGTATTCAATACACCATGAGCTGGCTGATTAATAATAACAACACGCAGAGTATCACCATCGGCATCGGTTGCCTGTAAAACAATGGGGGTAACAATGTGGTTATGTGTTGATACGGTTGTATTATGCGTTACTGGCGCTGAATTAATGACAGGCTCAGTACCATTTTTATCAATGCTAAACTTAACCACACCACGAATTGGCTCGCCTGTGGCAGGATGCACAATACCATCAAAATAGTTCGCTCCTATTTGCCAATGCACGCGGGGGTTTTGTGTATCACGGGCAATCACACGGTAATAATAAGTCCCTGCGGGATGACTCCAATTTAGCTTCAATGTCACCTCAGCAATATCATTAACCTGCTGTACCCTGCTATCTTGAGTAAACGTTGGTTTTGTTGCGATTTCTAAATCATAGTGAACTGTATGGTGTAACAAACTAACGGATTGATCCCAGCCAAATCTTATTTGATTGTTTTTCAGCTTAATATCTTCATCAAGATAAAACGTCATCGGGTCATCTGCACGCGCCATAAACAATTGATAATTTTGCTCTACATTGTCTTTTAGGCGATGCATCAGTTTCGTATAATCAGCCTGTTTTTCTGCAAGCGTATCGCCTTGTACATATAATGTGTCTAAATCAGGATCACGCAAAATATAAGGAGAAACGACAGGATAATACTTATCCGTAATTGCCTTTATTTTTTTACTCGTTAGGTATTTATTACGCATTTCAGTCACTGCATTTTTTAGTAATTGCAAATTTCCTGACTGTGTTAAAAAGCGTTTATGTAATTGAGAATCCCACCAGTTTGCCGCCGAATACCACCAGCGAGGTTGTTGCTCTATCGTGCTTTTAGGATCATCAAGGTTCACCCCCCATGCATAGTCGTTATCCCATGACATAAAATAAAAAATATCGTTACCCTTTGGGTTATAAAGATAAAAATTTTGCTCAATGGTATCGGTATTATTAATCAAGATATTAAACGCAAACCATGCTAAGTAATTTTCTTGATGAAAATACTTGCCCATAATCTGTGTATTAAAATCAATCTTTGGATTATTTAATGCGGCAAGCATTTGCTTTAGCTTAGTGTGATTTTTTCCCCGTTTAATTTCAAGCTTAAGCTCAAAAGCCGCTTTATCAATCGGCTTTCCTTTACCGTCTAAAGCAAATGCTGACTCGTTTTCAAACATAAAGTCTTCTGCTTTATAAACCGCTGAATCCTTATCCCAGTTGCGATTAATCATAAACTCTTTACCCACATGCTCAACATGCGTATATAATCCCTGATCGGTTGAAGTCCCGTTATCATCAAGGTATAAATTAACAAATTGCGTGCGTAAAGAAGGCAGTGCGGGAATACTGGTTAATAATTCATAACTTAGCGCATTACGAATACGTGCAAAATCATAGACCGATTTAATCAACTGAATACGACGTTCGCCACGCCATAAATTCTTTTTACTTTTTAACTTAATACGAAATGATTTTTGTGGTGAGGTACGGCTAGCATGACCACGAATACGCAGTTTCGCATTCGATGCTTCACCATCAGGGGCTAAATCATGAGTGGTTAATAACACCTTGATCTCTGGCTTAAAGTGATCATCAGGATCAAGGTCGGTGAGAACATCCTGTAAAGTACAATGTGCATAATCATCCGAAGATTGGCAAGCCCCTGCGTTAGTTAACGTTTTTACTGTCATGAGTACGACATCAGGATCATTTAGCTGATAAAGACCCTCAGGCTCAACTAAGTCTGCTGGGGGTGTACTCTTAAAAATATCAGCACAAACAGGCATCATCCCTAATACACTCCCACATAATATTGATATTGCTAGCTTATTCATGATTCACCTTAATTATCTTTATGATTAGTGTCGTCATTGAATAGGATTAAAATACAAGCAACAATATTTGCCGTGATGATTGGTAATTAAGCAACGATACAGGGTGTTAATTAATCAAATTAACCATAAGGTAAAATATATCACTCACAAAGATGTAAAATAGGCGGAAGAAACAAGACCTTTCCACACTCTCTGCGCCTTAGCGAATGATATATTGTTCTTTGATTGAATTTATTCTTCGCAGCGTCATAATCTATCGCCCTACTCCATGATGATAAACACTAAATGTCCAACGCTCTCAATCTACAACAAAAACAAGCCGTCGAGCATATCGGCACCCCCCTACTCGTTTTAGCGGGTGCGGGCAGTGGTAAAACACGCGTTATTATCACCAAGATTTCATGGCTAATTCGTAAAGCGGGCATCCATGCCAAAAATATCGCCGCCATCACCTTTACCAACAAAGCAGCACGAGAAATGCGAACACGGGTTAGTGAGCTATTGCACAAGGATGAATCCAAAGGCTTAACTGTTTCCACCTTTCATACCCTAGGCTTAAATATTATTCGCCGTGAATATAAAGCATTGGGCTATAAAGCGGGCTTTACTATTTTTGATGCGGCAGATACGGCAACCATTATCAAAGAACTGACCTTAAAAGAAGTCGATACGGACGCGCTCGATGACGATGATGATCATCGTTGGGTTATCTCACGCTGGAAAAATGATTTTATCTCGCCCGAACAAGCCTATGCACTCGCCACCACCCCACAAGAGTTATTATCCGCGAGAGTGTATGAACGCTATCAACGCCAACTTAAAGCCTATAATGCGGTGGATTTTGATGATTTAATTGTACTCCCTGTCAAACTCTTTAATGAACACCC
>JAGLDQ010000243.1 GCA_023145535.1 Cocleimonas sp.
ATTTATTAGTCGATGAATATCAAGATACCAACATCTGTCAATACAACTTAGTCAAACAATTAGTGGGGGTACGCTCTGGGCTGACGGTTGTTGGTGATGATGATCAATCCATTTATGCTTGGCGGGGGGCGCGTCCTGAAAATATTGGACAGCTTAGTCACGATTATCCGCAGTTAAAAGTGATCAAACTCGAACAAAACTACCGCTCCACCTCCCGCATTCTAGAAAGTGCCAATCGAGTGATTGCTAACAATCCACACCTTTATGAAAAGAAGCTATGGAGCGCCTTAGGCGAAGGCGAGCGCATTACAATCTTACCCTGCCGTACAGCGGAACATGAAGTGGAAAAGGTGGTCAGCGAAATTATGAAATATGTGTTTCGTGACCGCGCCCAGCCTAAAGAATTTGCCATTTTATATCGTAGCAATCATCAAAGTCGCCTCTTTGAACAAGCCTTACGAAATAATGATATTAGCTATAAAATCACAGGCGGCACTTCCTTTTTTGAACGTGCTGAAGTGAAAGACACCCTCGCTTATCTTCGCCTCATCAGCAATACCGCTGACGATGCCGCTTTTTTGCGGGTAGTCAATACGCCCAAACGAGAAATAGGCGCAGGTACATTAGAAAAGTTAGGCGACTATGCCAATAAGCGTGATGTTAGCCTCTTTATCGCCAGCACCGAAATGGGCTTTGCACAACGGATAAGCGCACGCGCCAAAGCACGTTTAGAACGCTTTACCTATTGGATCAATGAAATGACACTACTCAGCCAAACGTTAGCGCCTGATGCGATTGTCAATAAAGTCATTACCGAAACCGATTATTCTGAATGGCTACAACACACCAGTTCATCACCCAAAATGGCAGAACGACGCATGAAAAACGTCTATGAAATTGTTGATTGGGTAAAACGACTTTATGATGATGGAAATGATAAGGAAACACTCTCCGATATTGTCTCGCATATGGCGTTAATGGATATTTTAGAACGCAATAAAGAAGATGACAAAGATCAAAACGATGTGACTTTGATGACCTTACATACTGCCAAAGGACTGGAGTTTCCCTATGTATTCATGGTCGGTGTTGAAGAAGAAATACTGCCACATGCCAATAGTATGGACGATGAAAATGGACTAGAAGAAGAACGTCGCCTGACCTATGTAGGGATTACCCGTGCTAAAAAACAGCTGACGATAAGCTATGCTAAAACCCGCCGGCGTTATGGAGAGAGTATCACCTGTGATCCTAGCCGATTTTTAGAAGAACTGCCTGAAGAACATATTGAATGGGCTAATCGTAAAGTGACATCCCATAAAGAAATGCAGGAGACCGCGCAGTCTTATATTGCTAATTTGCAGGATTTATTAGAGGGTTGAGCTATAAAAAAACAAAGCATTCCAAAGAAACTAAAAAGGCTCCTAAAAAGGAGCCTTTCACACGCGAAAACTGACTAATAAACCTTACTCAGCATTATCCGTCGTTTTTTCTTCACTCGCATCATCATTACCAGCAGCATCATTACCCGCGTCCTCTTTAGCGGCTTCTTTCATGCTTAAACGCATGCGACCTTGACGGTCAATTTCAAGCAACTTAACACGAATGACATCCCCTTCTGATAAGTGATCCGTAACTTTCTCAACACGCTCTTCACTGATTTGAGAGATATGTACTAAGCCATCTTTACCAGGAAGAATCGTTACAAATGCACCAAAGTCCATAATCTTGGCCACTTTACCTTCGTAAATCGTGCCTACTTCTGCTTCTGCGGTGATCTCTTCAATCATTTTCTTCGCCGCATTAGCCGCTATGCCATTGACAGCTGATATTTTAATCGAGCCACTATCATCAATATCAACTTGTGCGCCTGTTTGATCTGCAATGCCACGAATGGTTTCGCCGCCTTTACCAATCACTTCACGAATCTTGTCTTTATTGATTTTCATGGTGACATAACGTGGAGCGAATTCTGACACTTCACCACGGGGTGCTTCAATCGCTTTTTCCATATCATCAAGAATAGAGTTATACGCGCTATTGGCTTGTTTTAGCGCTTGCTCCATTATCTCATGCGTAATGCCATCGATTTTAATGTCCATTTGCAGCGCGTTGATCCCTTTGCGTGTCCCTGCTACTTTAAAGTCCATATCACCTAAGTGATCTTCATCCCCTAAAATATCGGTCAATACCGCAAAATTATCCCCTTCTTTAATCAAGCCCATTGCGATACCTGCAACAGGTGCGGTAGTTGGTACGCCGGCATCCATTAAGGACAATGAAGTACCACACACACTTGCCATTGAGCTTGAACCATTGGATTCGGTGATCTCAGAGACAACGCGTACCGTGTAAGGAAACTCTTCAACAGTCGGCATAACCGCTAATACGCCACGTTTTGCTAAACGACCATGCCCGATTTCACGACGCTTTGGTGAGCCAACAAATCCTGTTTCGCCAACGCAGTAGGGAGGAAAGTTATAATGAAGCATAAAGTGATCTTTATAGTTTCCTGTCAATGCATCAATCAACTGTGCATCGCGCTCTGTTCCGAGTGTTGTCACTACTAGCGCCTGAGTCTCCCCACGTGTAAATAAAGCGGAACCATGTGTACGTGGTAATACACCAATGCGGATAGTGATTGGGCGTACTGTGGTGTTATCACGACCATCAATACGTGGCTCACCAGCGATAATACGACTACGTACAATCTTTTTCTCTAGGTCTTTAAATGCGCCTTTAATATCGGCTTCTGCTGGCGTGCCATCACTTTCTTCCGACCCTTCTGGGCGAATTGCGCTCATTGCAGCGGCGAGTGCAACGTCTACTTTGCCATAACGCTCCATTTTATCCGCCGTCTGAAAGGCTTCTGTCAGCTCTTTTTCACACGCCTCAGCAACTTTAGCCGCTAATGCTGTATCTTTTTCGGGTGCTTTCCAATCCCATGACGCTGTGCCAACTTCCTTAGCAAAGTCTTTAATCGCATCAATCGCAATAGCGGCTTGCTCATGTCCAAACGCAACCGCGCCTAACATAATATCTTCCGC
>JAGLDQ010000244.1 GCA_023145535.1 Cocleimonas sp.
CATAAGGAAGATATAAACGTTTTTTAGGCGCTTTTTTCTTTGCTTCTGTCGGAGTAGCTGCGGTGACAGAAGCAATACTGGAGATAAAAAGAGAAGTAGCGATGATACAGCAAATCAGGATTATCCGTTTTACCATTTTACTATCCTTACGTTTAGAGAAGATTTCCATAAAAAATGGCAACAGATTTCATGCCTAAAAATCGATATGCCCATGCTAATAACGCGACTATAGCATAAAATTTATTAATCTAAAAAAATCGATAAAAACGGAGAATATGAATAATATACGAAACTCGACGTAGAATTTTCACATCCCGCTGGATAATCTCAAAAAGCGCACAGTCATTCTACGTAACGATTAAGATCATTTAAGCGGCGATAAAAAAATAGCAATGACGCTCTTTTAGGGTAAAAAACCTGTAATGCGTCTTATTGAATTGTCAGTCTTAAACGTTAAGTCCATCAGATTAGAGGTATAAAAAATTATTATACCCTGCTCACCTTCACACCGGAGTTTGTGGCCGTTTCAATGAAATTAGGAAAGGAAGTATCCACATTGGCGCAATCATGAATGGTAATACTTCCTTCCGCGCATAAACCCGCCATGCTAAAGGCCATTGCAATACGGTGATCCCCATGACTATCCACTTCTCCCGCTGTAAGATGCCCCCCATTAATGATGATTCCATCCGATGTGGGTGTAACATCAGCGCCACAGATAAGCAAACCATCGGCCATTACCTGAATGCGATCGCTTTCCTTCACCCGCAGTTCTTCTGCTCCTGTTAATACTGTTTGTCCTTCTGCCAAACAAGCCGCCACAAAAAGAGCAGGAAATTCATCAATGGCTAAGGGGACTAAGGCTTCAGGAATCTGAATCCCTTTAAGCTGTGCTGATCGAATACGAATATCGGCCACAGGCTCTCCCCCCACTTCTTTTTGATTAGACAGCGTAATATCTGCACCCATTAGCTTTAAAATATCAATGACGCCTGTGCGGGTAGGGTTAACGCCAACATGCTCAAGGGTTAAATCAGAACCTTTCGCAATACTCGCTCCCACCATAAAGAACGCGGCCGATGAAATATCTGCGGGTACATCAATTTTGCAAGCCGTGAGTTCGCCCCCCCCTTGTAATGACATCCGATTGCCATCAGTCACCACCTCATAACCAAAACCACGCAACATACGTTCGGTATGATCACGCGTTACGGCGGGCTCAGTCACTGACGTCTCGCCCTCCGCATATAAACCCGCTAATAAAACAGCCGATTTCACCTGTGCACTGGCGACGGGTAAATCATAATGAATACCCGTTAACTTATGACCTCCTTCGATGGATAAAGGCGGCGTGCCTGATTCACCCGTTGTAATACTCGCGCCCATTTGCTCAAGTGGGCGTGTAATACGGCGCATTGGACGGGTGGAGAGTGAAGTATCACCGATCAATGTGGAGGCAAAACGCTGCCCTGCCATCAAACCAGTTAATAAGCGCATGGCTGTTCCAGAATTTCCCATATCCAGATCAGCATCCCGTGCTTTTAGCCCCTGTAGACCAACGCCATGCAGGGTTACATGACCCTTTTCAGGGCCTTCGATGGTTACGCCCATGGCGCGAAATGCTTTAATGGTTGCCAAGCAATCCTCACCATTTAAAAACCCACTCACCTCCGTTGTCCCCTTCGCTAATGCGCCGAGCATAATAGAACGGTGTGAGATAGATTTATCACCCGTGACTCGGATTGAACCCGTTAGTTTTCCTTTGGGCTGTGTTTTGAAAATAATCGTGTCATTCATTGTGTTTAAATCTCTATATTCTTATGTTTTTCTAACGCATCACGCTCGTTTAAAGCAAGCGGTTAGATTTCTTGTGTATCTGCCTACTTATAGGTGCTTATCTCGCTCCGACTTAGCACTTGAAAACTCATCAAGCAACGTATCACTGTCTTCGTTTTTAATCAGCTCCGCTAAATCCGATAACTTTTTCTGATAACTCTTTAAAGCACTCAACAGTGCCGTTTTATTTTCCAAACAAATATCACGCCACATCACCGGATCGCTTGAGGCAATACGACTAAAGTCTTTAAAGCCTCCCGCGACATAATGAAATATTTTTTCAGAATGCTCGGATTCTGCGAGACTATTAACAAAAGTAAAGGCCAAAATATGCGGTAGATGACTGGTTGCTGCTAGCACGCTATCATGCTCCGCCACCTCAAGGTTTTCTACCACTGCACCGGCGGTTTGCCACATTTGCGTGACACGTTGAATGGCCTCTGGATTGGTATTTTCAAGTGGCGTTAGAATAACCTTATGATCAATATATAAATCATCAAGCGCCGCTTCAACACTACTTTTTTCACGTCCTGCGATGGGATGTCCAGGAACAAATTGCGCTGGAACTTCCCCAAAAGCCGCTTTCGCCGCCGCAATGACACTCCCCTTTGCGCTCCCTGCATCGGTAATCACCGCCTTGTCTTCAATATGACCCGCGATACTGGAAAAAACAGCCTGCATCGC
>JAGLDQ010000245.1 GCA_023145535.1 Cocleimonas sp.
TTTTCAATCGGTACGACACCATAATCCACCGTGCCGACCTCAACCTCACGAAAGACTTGTGAGATCGTCGCCATCGATAGCATTTTTACCCCATCGCTAAAATGCTTTTGTGCCGCCGCTTGTGTATAGCTTCCCTCAGGGCCTAAATAAGCAATACGCAAACATTGCTCTAAACCAAGACAGGAGGAAATAATAGCACGGTAAATACGCGTAATTTGCTGATCTCGAAGCGGGCCTTGATTCGTCGCAATCATACGACGCAATATCTGGGCTTCACGCTCTGGGCGGTAAAAGCAAATATCGGTCTCACCGGCATCACGTTTTACTTTTCCAACAGATTCCGCACATTTAGCACGCTCTGTAAGTAGTTCAAGAATTTTTGTATCCAGAGAATCGATACGTTGACGTATTTCCAGAAGCGGGGGTGTGGGTAAAGCACTATCGGTCATTAATAACCACCAGTAAAAACAGATGAAAGGTTGGTAATTATAACCTACTTTTTATGTAATCACACAGTACCCGACATCTAGTCATTATTTTATCGCTATTTTTTGATCGATAAAAAAGACTCTACAACACTCTCTATTAAAGCCTGTACTAATGGATCTTGTTTTCTCTTTTTCAGATAGGCAAAGTTTAAAGGGAGGGTAAATGATTTGCCCTGCCAAATGGTGATCAATCCTTCTTCAGCCCAAGGCAATGCTTCATCTTCACGAATCAATGCCACGCCTACTCCTGAGCGTAATAGTGCATTCATTGAACGTTCTGATGATGCATCGGCAGTCCATTTGGGTTTGATAGAAAAATCTTGGAATAAATGATTGACAAATTTCTGATAAGGACACGATGGAATGGGGTAAATCCAAGGGAGTTTAGCAAGATCAGCAATACTCGCATTTTCAAGTTGCTGTGCTAATTTTTTTGCGCCTGCTACCACAATGGTTGTATCCGCTAAATGAATGGTTTCTAGTTCTTTGAGTGTATTGTCCCCAAAATAAAAGGAACCATCAAGCGATCCTCTACGAATTTCATGCAATAGCTCTATAGAAATCCCCTCTGCGAGATGAATTTTCAACTGAGGTGACTGTGCCGTTAGGCGTTGGTGTAATGATGAGAGTTGCAAAAATTCAGCATCGGTATTGAGTCCAATCTTAACAGTACCGGCCAATTTTCCAGATAAGGTGCTGGCTTCAATACGTAAATCATTGGTTGTGTTTAACACTAAGTGTGCTTTTTCAATTAACACTTTCCCATGTTCGGTTAGGCGCATTCCCTTGGGGAGACGATCAAATAATTTAACATTTAACTCTTGTTCTAAGGCTTTTATATGTGCGCTAATGGCGGGTTGACTGGTATAGAGACGTTCAGCCGCATGGGTGAGGTTGCCGACATCAGCCACCGTAACGAAAGTGCGAAGTTGGTAGAGTTCCATGAGCAGGTATCCATAAAATAGAGAAGGTGTATCACGTTACCACGAGGGCTGTCTTGGCAAAATACACAGCTTGTACTCGTGCTTAGAGTACAGTATTTTTTACTATAACCGAGCAATAACCCTAAACAGCAATCGGAATTTCTGATAGCAACCTTCTGTTTAAACGATTAGATAGTTTTCTTGTTTAAGGGCTTAATAAAGACCTCAGAATTTAGTCAAACAGGAGGGTGTTATTATGTCGAATCTATGTCTAGAAGCAAAACTTGGTCAGTCTTTCAATACTTGTGAGAATGTTGTATTAAAGCCAACGAAGTCTCTTGTTTTAAATAAAAAAGCAGCCAACCTATCCTCAAATGGAAACTGGTTTGATACCCTTAGTCTTTGGGCCCAGCGTTCTCGGCAAAGAAAGCAGTTGGCGCAGTTAGATAAGCATCTCTTGAAGGATATAGGGCTTACTGAAGAGATGGTCGCAAAAGAAGTTGCAAAGCCATTTTGGAAGTAGGTCTTTGGGAGGATGCAGGAAACAACTCTGCTAGATAAAAGTGCGTGGTTTAGTATCAAATTAAGGCATAGTTGTTTAATCCTCATAAAATGTACTTGCAAAATTCGCTGGAAAACAGTCAAATAGAGGAATAACACTCATCAAGGAGATTCCCCTATGGTTAAATTTTTACTAGGTTTTTTTAGTTTTGGATGGCTGAGAGGTCTAGATTTTCTACCCCCTCTTCTACTCCGTTTATTTTTAGCCCCTTTATTATGGGTTTCTGGCAGTAAGAAGCTGGGCTTATTCGCGGGAAGTGATATTGTGTGGTACAACCCAATGACTTGGTTTGACGCGGCAGGATATCAAGCAGGTGTCGAGGCATTAAGCACAACTCCAATGCCATTGCCGAGCATGATGAACGGCGTGATTGGTGGTGTTGAAGTTGCCGCTGCCTTTTTGCTGATTATTGGTTTAGCAGTACGCTGGATATCATTACCTTTATTAGCCTTGATGGGTTTTGCCGTGTTATTAGCATTAGGCGGCGGCGATGTCGTCACCGCAGCTAAGAATATGCTCATGACACATGGCTATACCGATGCAACCGTCGATCAATTAACCTTGGGCGTGATGTATTTTATTATGGTCTTATCCTTGTTCTTTATGGGCGCAGGACGATTCTCTAGTGTTGATTGGTTTTTACATCGCAAGCTCCAGCGTAGCATCGATGAAAAAGCAGGCACGACCCCTGAGTCCTATGATAACGACCCTTTTAATGTTGATGCAACAATGGAAGATAAGAAAATTTAACCATAAATTATATTGTTAAATAACACAAAAACGGATGCTATTTAGCATCCGTTTTTGTGTCTGGGTATTGATGAAATTATGACGCAGAGAGCTGAGTACGTCGTAACAAAACATAAACAGCCCCTGTGCCCCCATCTTTGGGTTGTGCTGAGTGAAATGCAAGTACACGCGGATGCTGTTTGAGCCAATGGTTAGTTTGTCGCTTGATCACTGGTTCTTTATCACCTGACCGATGCCCTTTGCCATGAATAATACAGATGCAACTACCCTCAACCTGAAGTGCACTTTCTAAGAAGCTTAATAAAAGTTTTTTTGCCTGTTTGCTATTTAATCCATGTAAATCAAGCTCATCTATAATAATATATTGTCCTCTACGTAATTTCTTAAACACTCTTTTTTGGATTCCATTGATGCAATAGCTGAGACTATCCAGTGGGTTGATACTTTCTACTTCCGCCTCATCGGATAAAAAATCAACAATGGATGCCTCTGTTTGGTTATCAACTTGTCTTG
>JAGLDQ010000246.1 GCA_023145535.1 Cocleimonas sp.
TCGACCACGCCGATTATGCCCTCTGTACGCATGGTTAGTTATAATTCAAACTATTAATGTTGCATTGCAACCCCGCCTTGCAGGTCTAGATTTTATCCCCAATGAAAGTGACGCATGAAGCAAACTAATCAAAGGCAAACTAGAGACGAGATGAAAAAAATAATAACACTAATTTTCCTTACCTCTTTACCGCTCCCCCTAATCGCCGCTGATAATGCCTTGGTTTTGCTCAATAAAATGACGCAATCACTAAGCCAGATGAGCTATAAAGGCACCTTGGTTCATATCAAAAATAATGATGTTGTTACCTTAAAAGTGTCACATACCATTGATAATGGGAAAGAGATTGAGGAGGTAGAGCGTCTTAATAAAAATGGAGAGCCCTACTCCCGCAAAGTAAGAGATTACTCTTTATCACAACTTCCTAAGTTTGATAAAAAGATGCAGTCGGTGTATTCCTTTGATCTAGGAAACATAAAAAAAGTGGCAGCACGACCTTGTCAGTTAGTGATTGCACGACCAAAAGACCGTATGCGCTATTTACAAAAATTTTGTGTAGATACCGAAACCTCATTATTGCTCGATTATACGATTATTGATAAAAGCCATAAGCCAATTGAGCAGTTTATGTTTACCCGCGTAGACATATTGAGTGAAGGTGCTGCAGTAACAAAACTTGCTACAGATGTTAAACAGGTCGTAGCAAACAACACTTTAGCTTTATCCGCCGATTCTAAAAAAGAAGTTACTCGTTCGGCATGGAGTTTAAAGAAAACACCGAAAGGGTTTTCGCTACGCAAAGCGCCAACCATGGAAGGTGAAACAATAGCAGAGCATTATATTTTAAGTGATGGTCTGAGTTCTGTTTCTATTTTCATTTCCAAAAAAGTGCCTAATTCAAAACAAACTGGTACGCGATCGGGCGCATTAAATGTTGTTACCTATTATAAAGATAATTTTGCGATAACGTTGGTCGGTGCCGTGCCTAAAAGCACGCTAAAAGATATATTTAATAACCTCCAGCATAACGCTAAATAGTCTTTATGCCGATGATGATCGAAGAAATAGGGATTGTAGAACGGGTTGAGGATGGCTATATCTGGGTTAGTCCTGCCAGTTCGGGTGGCGCATGTGGGAGCTGTCAATCATCAGGAAGTTGTTCAACGTCAATTTTAGTGACCTTATTACAAGGTAAAACCAGTAAAACGGTGCGTGTTAACAACACGATTAATGCAAAAGTAAAGGATAAGGTTGTATTAGGTATTCATCCACAAGGATTGTTATCAGGTTCTGCACTTATTTATCTACTGCCTATTCTCACTTTATTTATCTTTGCTGCGCTCGGGGGGCAATTTTTCAATGAGCGAGTGAGTATGGTTGCGGGTGTTGTTGGTTTTATTATAGGTTTATATATCAGCAAAAAAATAGCAGGTTCAACCGTGATGAAGTCTCGATTGGCGTTAGTTGGGTTAAGAGTTCAGCCAAAATAAAACCACGTCATAGGCAGAGTATGAAAAAATTACTTTCAAGTGTTCTGTGTATTTCGTGGCGTATTATTTTTCGTAGTCTGAAACTATTTAACTGTTTTTTCGCAATCAGCAATCAATTCATCCAATGCTTTTACTGCTGTCTTTGCTTCCTTTTTGATTTCCTGCAAAAAAGCCAGCTCACTTTTATTGGCACTGCCATCTGCAAGAATTACGGTACGCATAATTTCAACTTCTTTGGTGCTAATATGTCCATCACCTAACGCACATGCCTTTGCTACTTGACGCCACTCGGCCATAAATTTCTCCTTTTCCTATTCGTTATAATTTTAACTGCAATTAATATTGCAACTACAGATTTTCATCAATGGGGTTCTTGCCATGATAGAAAATCTATAGAGAGTATTGGTTATTTTTCTAGAAATAACAACAGCTTTAACGTTATTTAGCAGAGTAGCATTGATCGTTTTCCTCTATCTATTTGATAACTGATATATTGTCCTATTGATTGGTATTTAATCTAATCATTCCCCGTTGGAATGAAAAACATGAAAATAATCAATTAGAGTTATAGCCTATAAAGCCGTACTATCCACAGAATAGCAAATGCAATAGGAGGCAAGCTAATGGGAGCAAGAACATTATACGATAAATTATGGGATGACCATGTGGTGAGAACGGAGGAGGATGGCACTGCATTGTTGTATATCGATCGGCATTTAGTGCATGAAGTCACGTCTCCGCAAGCTTTTGAAGGGTTGAGACTAGCAGGGCGTGGTTTATGGCGTACTAATTCTATTTTAGCCGTTCCTGATCATAATGTACCAACAACCCAGCAGCATCGGGGTAATGGCACGGCAGGCATTGAAGACCCCATCGCAAAAATCCAAATAGAAACATTAAACCAAAATTGTGAAGACTTTAAGGTGGAAGAGTTTTTAATGGATGATATTCGCCAAGGTATCGTGCATGTTATTGGCCCAGAGCAGGGGGCTACCTTACCAGGAATGACCGTTGTTTGTGGTGATTCACATACCTCAACACATGGTGCATTTGGTGCATTAGCACATGGTATCGGTACGTCTGAAGTTGAGCATGTGATGGCAA
>JAGLDQ010000247.1 GCA_023145535.1 Cocleimonas sp.
ATTCAAACGAGCTCCGATGTGTTGCAACAATTGCAAAAACTACTAGAGCAAACGGTTAGCGAGCGGCAGGAAAAAGAACAGCAAGAAAAGCAAGGGTTTAGTGATCAGGGTACGTTAAAAACTAAACGAGAAAACGCCCAACAACATTTAGAGACAGCCTGCCTACTTGCCGATGAAATCAGCGAAGAAGTATTGCAACAGCATCACCCTTTATTAATACAATGGCGTAAAAAAGAGCTGGGTGAAACCGTCTTCAATTTGCGTAATTTAGATAAAAGCCAGCGTGAAATGCGCGAAGCCATGAGTATCCATGTGGGCAATGATACCGCTAAATTAAATCGCCTCACACAACGTATTATTCAGCAAATGCAGGACTATAAACGCAACTATCCTGCTGAAACCTCCGAGGTTGATGCACGCATTGAAGCAGGGCATGAATATGCACAAATGCTCGCTGTATTAGCCTCAGAAGATCTGCCACGTCATGAAACGACCTTTAAAAAGATGCTCAATGAGCAAACCATTCAAGGCGTGGTGATGTTCCAAAGCCAGCTTGAAAAAGAACGTCGTCAAATTGAAGATAAAATTAATGCCATTAATCAATCGCTACAACAGATTGAATACAATACAGGCACTTACATCACCCTTATGGCAAACCTTGCCTTAGATAGAGATGTGCGCGATTTTCGCAGTGAATTAAAAGTGATCCTCAGCAATACACTGGACAGTGATGATTTATACACCGAAGATCGTTTTTTACAAGTAAAAAGCATTATGGAGCGCTTTAAAGGACGTGAAGGGTACGTCGAACAAGACCGTCGTTGGATGCGTAAAGTCACCGATGTCCGCAACTGGTATAACTTCTCAGCGAGTGAACGTTGGCGTGAAAATGACGAAGAAAAAGAGTTTTATAGTGACTCCGCTGGTAAATCGGGTGGACAAAAGGAAAAACTCGCCTATACCATCCTCGCCTCCGCTTTAGCCTATCAATTTGGATTGGAATCTACGGATAATAGCGCACGCTCCTTCCGCTTTGTGGTGATTGACGAAGCCTTTGGTAAAGGCTCAGATGAGTCAACACGCTATGCTTTGGAGTTATTTCGTAAGTTAAATTTACAACTATTAATTGTTACCCCTCTGCAAAAAATTCATGTCATTGAGGATTATATTAACGCGGTGCATTTTGTGCATAATCGTGAAGGAAAATATTCGATGATGCGGAATTTGAGTATTGAGGAGTATCGGGAAGAGAAGGCAAAAGTGAGTAGATAATGACTGAACGAAATGAAGAAATTGAAAAGCGTATTGATTATGACATTGTCGTTGATGCTTATAATGAAGAAGAACGCGCAATGGGATGGTATTATTATATTGCAGATAATTGCAATTTTCCTTTTCAAGCTAAATGTAGAGAAAAACAAGGAGCATCTCCTTTAAGTCTTGGTGAAAAAGTAGAGGTTATTGATATTGCATCAGGAGAGGATTGTGAAAATCGGATACTGGTTGAAATTAAATGGAAGGATTGTGAGTTTTCAGTGCCTTTAGAGCAACTTGAAGCAATTGATGTGGATGATGATACGCTGCTAGTTTTGGGTGATTGGGCATATTGGTGTGAGATGGGGTATGGGTATTAAGATGAGTATCATCGACTCTTGAACATTTGTAATGCATCCCATGTTGAAGTATGGAAATGAGATAGTCTATTTTTTGGTGATTAAAATTATGAAGTTCTCGCATTTGGAGTTTAAAGAAGTTAAAGGCATTGGCTCAATTGAGGTTGATTTTACGTCGGATAAAAGAGTGCATGCGTTTATTGGTGAGAATGGGGTTGGGAAGACTAAATTTTTGGAGGCTTTGTTTCAGGCAATACTTTCCATTCATAAAGATGTAGGGAATTTTTTTGAAAAACAATTAGAAGATAATGAATTAATTGACAAACATAATATTTCTAGCTTATTTAACAATGTCTTAGATAGGTATTTAGGTCAAGATAGAAATGATTTATACTGCCTAATGTCTTTAGCTTCATCAGCACTTACAATTAAAAGTAATAAAGAATTTAAAAAACATACTCAACCCGTTGTATTTATTGCGGCTCAAAGTCGTGGTTTTATCGAAAGTACTCCACAGATAAATTTTACAGCTACCGGAAACTTTCATCAAAGGAAAAATCATTATATTGAATCATTATTTTCAGGAATGAATAATAATTTTTCTAGCTTAAGTATGAGCATTGATATTGAAGAATGGTTTGTTTCCATTGCTCAATCATCAAACCCCTTCCAAAAGAAACAGGATAACCGTGAAATAGAAATACGCACAGTACTAAAGTTATGCCACCAGATAGATAAAAACATTGACTCTGAATTTATGGAAATAGGAGGAAATAATCGTGTTTTTCTCAAAATAAATGACCAAAAGACACAACTATCTCACCTAAGCACAGGTTACGCTTCAATACTAAAAATCATTCAATCCATTATTTCAGGTTACGGTTATTTCACCAATGAACAACAATTACAGCATGTCAGAGGCATTGTGCTAATTGATGAAATAGAAAGCCATTTGCATCTTTCATGGCAATCAAAAATCATCCCCACTTTAAAGGAATTATTCCCTAATACAACTTTTTATATCACTACACATTCACCTGTTGTCTTGACACAATTAGAAAATGGTGAAGCCTATCGCTTACAAAGAGAAGAGGATGGTGTGGTGCGTTCTGTCCTTATAAAACATCCAAGTAACTCAGCCTTTGTTGATATGCTAGATGATGCTTTTGGTTTAGATGTTAATGAAATAAAATTACAGCGAGTCTCATCAGATGGTCAAAAAAAGGCTAAACAACGCTTATTAGATTTCGCAAACAAGCAAAGAGAGGCGGCGGGTAAATGACGAAGAAAGTTTTATTAGATGCTAATTTAATTATTTCCGTCTCTGATAGAAATAATAAAAAATACCAAGAATCTTTAGAGAAAATTACTCTCTTAGTTGAAGATAATAATATTGAGTTATGTATCACTCCTTTGATTCGTTATGAGGTGTTACGCGGTATTCCTTTTGATGATCCTGATTCTTATGAGGATTTAAAAGAGATGCTTGATGGCTTTATTGAGCTAGATATAAAGCGTAATACATCTGAACTAGCATCTAATCTATTTCGTTATGCTAGGCATCGTGAACGCGGAATTGTTAATAAACGTAGCTTTGATGTATTTCATTGCACTACGGCTAAATGCAATCAATGTAAACTTTATTCTAATGATGGCGATATAGCGAATATCGAACGTTTATATGATGATTATATTGAACGGATTAATTAGTCCAAATGATCACCCCAGCCCAAATACAAAAAAAAGCAAAAAACCTCTGGAACAGCGGTAAAATCCTAAAAGCTACTTTAAACCAAGAATCCCTCTTCCCATGGATCATCACCTTTCGCAAGCCCACAGCCCAACAACAAGTTGATGATTTTAGCGCCGTACGCCAATGGGTTAGCAATTTAAAATCCCATAGCAAAGCATCTAAACCTAAAGCCAATAACGGTGGCTATGAAATCGAATATAAAAGCATCAATCATCGTCAATTAGGCGTGCAGCAGTTGCCAACAAAAATTGTTTTCACAACCAAAAAAGATTTACTCCTATATTTGGGGAAATTAGGTCAGTTTAATGCCTTTATTGCGATGGCAGAGCAGAGCGGCGGTCGCTTTCCCGTACTAAAAGATTGGCTGGCAGATAATCCGCGCCGCTTTATCAAATATTTTTCTCTTTGGTCTGAGTTGCTGGCTGTTTGTGATTATCTCATTACCAACCCTTACCCTAATTGCTATCTGCGTGAGCTGGAAATTAGCGGGGTTGATACTAAATTTATAGAAAGCCATCAAGTGATTTTAGCGGAGTTACTGGATGAGTTATTGCCCATGAAAAGTATTGATCATCAAGTAACCCGCCTGACACAGCATGGATTTGAACGTCGCTATGGGTTTCGCTTTGAGCAACCGTTGATTCGTTTGCGATTATTAGATAGTCGTCTTTATCCGATGCCAAATATAAGCGATATTAGCGTGCCTATATCGCAGCTCGCGCAGTGGGAAATCCCTTGTCAGCGTGTTTTTATCACTGAAAATAAAATCAATGGATTAAGCTTTCCTGCGATGGAAAATAGCCTTGTTATTTTTGGTCTGGGTTATGGTATTAACCAACTAGCCAAGGTGGCGTGGTTGTCTCGTTGTGAAATTTATTATTGGGGAGATATTGATACACATGGCTTTTCTATTTTATCCAGTTTGCGTCATTACTATCCTAAGGTGCGCTCATTGATGATGGATGACACCACGCAACAACACTATCGTAATTTGAGCGTTAGAGAACCTGAAAAATCACGTTGTGATCATAAGCTTCACGATCTGACCGATGCAGAGCAGCAGCTTTATCAACAGCTAATACTCAGTCATATGCGTTTAGAGCAGGAGCGATTGCCAATGCGTTATATTAAGGCGCAATTACAACAAAAAAGGATCGGTCACAAAAAGATGGGGTGATCAACGAAATAATCATCTTTTTGCGGGCGGGCAGAGTAAGGGGAAACCTGCTATAGCTCAACCCGTTTTTTTGTCTGCTCTAGGCACGCAATCGCTTTTGCCCAAAGTTCGGTGTACTGCATTTTGCTCAAGGCCTCATCAAAGCTACAGTGGTCGTTATGGATCACCGATTGGATATTTTTTTTCAGTTGCTCAACATCTGCCGCCGCCTGTTGATATGCCATGCGCTGTTTAATGGTTTGCCGTTGTTGTCCTTTCTTTTTATCGCTTGTTGAGGCGGGTTGACCTTCATTTAAACCCAGTGTGCCCGTTAACCAGCGATTTTTTAGGCTAATAAAATAAGCAATGGGGTTGCGTATTTTGCCATTGCGTAGGCAGGTGGCGAAATAATCTAAAAGGCGTTGGGCTTGTTGGGGGATATTGAAAGGTGCAAGGTGACGGCGAATCAATGGGCGTAATTTTTTAGGAAAGCGGTCAGGAAAATGCAAAGTAAAAGGGGTAGGTTTAACCGGCTCAGGGCGAGCGGATGAGGATAAACTAGGCGATGAAAGCTCGTTATTTTCTTCTTTTTTGAGGGGCAACGAGGGTTCTTTTTTGCACTTTTCAGGCGTACGATGCAATTGAAATGTAACCACTTCATCCATCAGTGCGCTTTGATAAAAATCTGATAATAAACAGCGTGGGTCATTGGTGGTGGTGTCAGAGCTTGGGTTTCCCCAGTTTGGAAAGTCAAAATTAATTGCCATCCATTTTCCATAATGCCCTTGACGGGTGATAATAATATTAAACGCGGCTAAACGGCGCACGGACTCATTCGCATGGTCACGTCGAATCCCCGTTAATTGCTCTAACCGCACGCCATTCATATCATCTTCACGTTTATCGTAGGCGATGGTTTGATCATAAAGCGTGGTTAAAATACGCAGATCACGGGCGGTTAGCGGTGCAAGGGAGAGTTGATGAATAAAGGCGGTGCCAATTTGAGCGAGATGCTCAGGCAGTAAATTGAGTTTATTTTTAGCACAACGGGAAGCGTTGACTGAATTTTTTGGGGCAATATCCCCAGTGGTAGCGTACAATATCGCTTGCATCATCAATCTCTTGGTTAGATTGTTTGTGAAGTCTCACTGGTTTGTTTCGAGCAAATCAGTAGGGCGTTAATTTGTTAATTTTATCAGCCGATTACACGCATCGACTCAATGCCTATTACTAGACTCCCTTTCTTT
>JAGLDQ010000248.1 GCA_023145535.1 Cocleimonas sp.
CGTCAATACTTTATTTTAATTTATTTCAATTAAATTACACACCCTGCAAAAGCAGCGCGCTGTAATGCCAGTTGTATTCCGTTTCTTTCATAATCTAAAGTTTTGCAAACCCCCTCTTTAACCAAACCCTAATGGATTGACCCCACTCAGGCATCTCATACAGTTAAAGTTGAATGTGGCGAGTATTGACAGAGAATCCCAATGAATTAAATGCGCAACAGAAAATTATTATCACGACACATTTAATCTGTACTTATTGTAGAGGCAGGCGTGCTTGTATTTGCAGTAGAAGCCCTTTGCTCAGCCAACATGATGAAAGCACACATTCGTCACAAAAATAACTGATCAGGCGCTTAACGCTGCCCATTAAGTTTTAGTTACCCTATTTTCAACAATGGAGAAGCCGACACAAAAAAATTCGATTCTGCCCAATTCAATAGTTGCAGTGATCGTTTCCTAATAAAACAGATCTTATCATCGCAAATGTTCTTAACGATCAAACTCTTGCTTTAAACGCGCTAGTATTTTTTGTGATTGTATTTCAGATAACGGTTTGCCTTCCTCATCAGTCACCCTGACTTCTGACAATCGACCTGCATCTCTTATATGAATTTGGTACTCCCCCCCCTTGGTCAAGAAAGTGCGCTTGCCTTGAAACAGCCGTGAGATAAAACCTCCCGTATTTTCGACTGCCTCATCACCATTATAAACCACCCCATAAATACCTTGGGACTGTTGTCGTGATTCTACATTTAACCCCATACGCTCTAACATAACGCCTGTACGCGCCCACGCTTTTTTGTAACTTTCATGGACTTGTAAAATATGACTACTATCTTCTGTAACCAGTGTTACTAGACTAGTAGTTTGCGTCGCATCCGATTGATTCACATTTTTAGTTGCACTGTATTTATCGCCTTGTAAAAATGCCTGCAAACGGTTTAGCATCTCTGCTTCTAACTCGTGCTTAGGTGGACGCAATTCCCAACCAATCCCTGTCTCGGTAACAATTTTTTCTGATCCTTTATGCGTCAAGTAAATACGAGTTTTTTTTGCATTTGTTTTTTCAACACGAACCCTGTATTGATCTCGCTGCCCTGCATCAAAAGTTCCTTGCAGAACACTGCCCAGTGCTTGACGCAACCAGTCTTTAGGTAAACCTGCTCTATTTTCTGCCCACTCAGTTACCATAATACCAATGCGAGGTTCATCTTTAACAACATTCACCCCTAACGAACGCCAAAAATCACGAATCTTTGGCCATAAGCTATTAGCGGATATATCGACATCTAACCAACGAGCAGTGCCACTACTACCAATACGCATAGTCGCGGAGGTCGGTAAAACATTGGCATCACGACCTGAGTAACGATCACTTTTTTGGTTATTAACTGCTGAGGCGCTTACACTCCCTGATACAGGCAAAGTAAATGCAGCATCAAACTTGGGGGCTGTTAAATCAGGTGGGAACTCCAGTGTCTTAATTGAATTGTTATTCTTATAATTAATGCCATTCGTGGTATCCATAAGGCCATCCACTGTTGAACAGCCTGATGATAAAAACAAAATGGAACTAACAATAATCACTTTTTTCATATTAAGCCTTCACAATTCAAATATTGATGAGAATTACACTTCAATCCCCGCTGCCTTCATTGCCTCAAGCAACTCCGCATGATATTCATCGGCAAATACCGTTAGTGGCAAACGAATGCCCTTGCTGCCAAACCCCATCTTATGTAACGCCCACTTAGCGGGAATCGGGCTGGATTCTAAAAATAGCGTCCGATGTAAATCCATTAATGGCCTATTAATAGCCTCTGCTTTAGCGCGATCTCCAGCCAACGCGGCTGCACACATATCATGCATAGCCTGAGGTGCAAGATTTGCGGTAACTGAAATATTACCATGACCTCCCATTAGTATCAGCTCAATGGCCGTTGCATCATCGCCACTAAATACATCCAGACGATCACCACAAAGTGCTAATGTTTCTTTGGCTCGTTCCAAGTCACCTGTTGCCTCTTTAATAGCAACAATATTTTCAATCTCCGCCAGCCGCGCTGTTGTTTCTGGCAGTAGGTCACAGTTTGTGCGACCTGGGACATTATACAATACTTGCGGTATCGCCACGTTATCAGCAATATATTTATAATGCTGATAAAGACCTTCTTGTGTCGGTTTATTATAGTAAGGCGTTACCAACAAACAAGCATCCGCACCGTCTTGCTTGGCAGCAGCGGTTAAATCCAACGCTTCTGCAGTGTTATTTGAGCCAGTCCCTGCGATCACAGGGATCTTGCCATTCACTAATTCAACAACGCGTTTAACCACATGACGATGCTCTTTATGTGACAAGGTTGCCGACTCGCCTGTCGTCCCCATTGCAACGATAACATCCGTCTGGTTCTGCAAATGAAAATCAACCAAGGCTTCTAGCGCGGCTTCATCCACACTACCGTCATTGGTCATTGGGGTGATCAAAGCCACCATGCTTCCACGTAACATGAAACTCTCCACTCTTTTTAAAATATCTACAGGAAATTATTACAGTCTACTCACGCCTTTCTCAAAATACAAGAAAGGTCTGCAAACAGCTTAATCAACAACCACGCGCGCATTCAAAGGCTGCACAGGACGATTATTTGGCTCTGTTAATGCTTTTTCAAAAACAGATAGCTGGGCTTTTGATATATGACGCGTTGTCTTCATTACAATCCAGCGAACCCCTTCTGTACAAGGAGGGGTTGTTAGCGAACCATTAAAACGATAGTAACTTTTCAGCTCACTTTCAAACTCCATCGCCCGTAATGCTGTTGCATCAAGCCTATGAGACTCACCCGCTTTTAGAGGAATATTTTTCCACAACGCTGTTAACAACTCATCATCTTTACCAGGCTCAAACATAATCGCAACCACTGCAATTTCATTTTTCTTATTCAAGTGCACTAGATGCGCTTCTAAAGGAAAATGCTTGCCGTTAATTGTATTTTCACTTGGTGTATGAAAGTGGAATTGCTTCAAGGTAAACACTTCATCATCAAGCGTTATTTCACCGCCCGACCATAAATTAACTTGCACAGTATGCCCATTATTTACAATATCAGTGGGAGAAAGCATCGTGTATTTAAACTTAATCGCTGGCAAATCAGCATCAACAACTTCTTTTAGATCAATAGGTGATTGATTGCGCCCTGCTTCACACGCTGCAAATTTAGGAGATAGTTTCCCCCAATTTTCAGCACCCTCCGCACCTGCATATCCCCAATGAGGCGCAGCATGGGCTTGTTTTTTCTCTTTAGTAACAGACTGATCAGGCCCAGATGCATTCAAGACACCTGCCATTAAGATAAGTGCAGATGATACAAAAATTGTGAGTGCTTTTTTATTCATTATTCATTCCTTTATAAAATATGAATCGTTTTTTTATGGAGGATGCACCATACAACTTTAATTATTTTTTAACCATAAAAAAAGCCCAGAAAATCTGGGCTTTTTTTATGGTATGACTTGCTTTGCGTTTATTTACGCGCCCCAGGGCCATTCCATTTCAAACCATTACTCATGATTGTCTGAAAATACTCAAGTGCTTTATATTCATCGCTCTGTGCCTTGAAAGGTTTCGCTCTAATATTTTTATTACAACCTGCATAGCGACGATGCAATGTTCCCATCGAACCCCATTTTGAACGATAGACAGGGAAGTGTGATGGATGCCCTAAAGCAGGGCCTAATTTATCCGCACGAATAAAATTACCCGAGTTATAAATATGACAATCAGCACAGGCCATATTTAACTGTCCACGCTTCGCATAGAAGAACGTTTTACCCTTGTTATACCATGCGAGTTCTTTTTCTGAACTCGGTAATTTAACGGCAATATCCTTGCCTCGTCCTTGATAAGCAACATAAGCAGATACTGCGGCTATCTTTCCTTTCTTCCAGCCATAGGCTTTTTCGCCATTATCCGTACGACATTTATTAATATCACTTTCTAACGTAACGATAGTATCGGACTTATCGTCGTGATGCGGATATTTAGCACGCATATCCGCGATATCACCTTTAAAACAATCTTTAAACCCTTTGCCATTTGCAAACGGTTTATTCCATAATTCTTCGCCGTTCTCAACGACTAACTCATAAGGAGGAAACTCTTCAATTTCAACCCATTGCTTACGAGATGCTGGATCAATAGAGTAAATACCATTAACATAGTCATCTAGTTTTGTATCTTTGTACTTATTGGTAAAGTACCCTTGAAAAGCCTTCACATCATCAGCGGGTGAAGCTTGTATAGCGGTAAACGGCATTAAGCTAAATGCCAGCGCAGCAATGGTTGCTGTCATTGTTATTTTCATGAAATCACTCCTTTGTACTTAGTTTGCTAACAAGTCTCAGCCTAGACTGAGACTTGCATCAGGCTGAAAATTACTTAACAGTCTTTTCTGCTTCACCAGTATTACCCTGATTATCCTTCCAATTTAGCTTAACTTTATCGCCAGACTTACCAGCATAGTTAAATGAAAGATAAGGGTTTTTAGAGATGGTTCCTGACCAATCTGCTGTTAGCAATACTTTATCATTTGCCGTTACAACAACCTCATTAATATAATGGGTAGGAATTTTTTCGCCCGTCTTTTTGTCTTTGCGACGACCTGTTTCCATAGGATGAGAGACAATTGCCTTGATATTAACTTTATCGCCTTTCATTTTTGCTTTTAATCTAGTCTTAAACTTTGCCATTTTCTAATCTCCTATTGCTTAACCGCCGCAGCCGCCTTTAGTTACTTTTACAGCCTTTTTACCCATGTAATACTTATCACCCGCTTTTACCACGGCAATAACATCGCCTGTTTTGCCCACTTTATAGCGGCACTTAACAGCAGGATCAATTCCCTCACCTAATTTAAACTTAGCCGCATAAACGGTTGGGTTATTCGAGATAAAGACATGAATTTCTTCTGCGCCTTCAAGTGTCGTTTTTACTTCTACAGGAACAACCGCCGAATTTTCCGCCAAGTCAGGTGCGATCACCTCAACCTTATCTGAATCTTCTGTCGTTATGCCCAATGCTTTTAACGCATCTTCCATTGATGTCGCCGCATAAGCATCCGCTGCTTCACTAGCAAATGCCATATTAGGTGCTAATAAACCACCACCAACAGCTGCGCCTGTTACGCTAGCGGCAAGAGTGCCTTTTAAAAATGTTCTACGTTTCATTTATATCTCCTATTTCCACGTATTTTAATTATTACCCGAATTCATGAAGTCAATGCGGATACAAAATATTAGCGTTATAGCACTGTTTATTCGGCTATAACGTCAATAATTTGCAACTCACCTTGTAATACATCAAAGTCAAGTATTACAAACTATGTACAAATTTTACAACTTGGTTAATTTCTTTATCCGTTAGAATCCCATGCGGTTTAAAGGGAGGCATAAAAGATGCTGGATTCTTAATACGCGCATCTTCAATTTGCGTCTTAAGGACTGCGATATCAGGAAAGCGTGCTTTCATTGCAATTAATGGCGGGGCAATATTCCCCCCCATATCGCCACCTGTCATGGTATGACAAGCTAAACAATTTCCCTTCTTTTTATTAAAAGCAAGTTTCTTGCCTTTCTCCAAGTCCGAACCACCCGCCACAACCGATGCAGAAAAACCAACCACACCAACCATTGCGATTGCTGTTATTGTGACCGCTAATTTACGAAAAAGTTTTCGCATCTTTATGCCTCCTAGAAATAAATTATTTTAGATTGAATGAGCCAAGCATAAATATTATTATAGGCCTATATACACATCTTATGATTTAGCTACCGTGGCGAGCATAGCGTATTAAATCGTGCTTAGCAAAGGAATGCTTCAATTTAGAAAGAGTTTAGATTTTAACTCTATTATTAACTAGTTACATTATAGTGCTCAGCCTGTTAATGCTTTGCAAATACTCTTTATTGAGATAGGTAAAAACCCCTATACCACCCCGTAAAAATCATATTTTATGACCCTAGAATTGGAAAAACAATGGGTAAATCTGCTGACAAATATAATTTTTCACATCAATCATTTCATCGGTTTTGTAGGGTGTCGCGCATACACCTTTTAAGTTCGACACGGTGCACACAGCAACATTGGACATTTAATGTAAACGCTTCATAAAATCACAACGAATCATCAACCGCTTTAGTATCACTAGCCTTAATCCATTTTTCTACAATTTTCACACCAATAAAGTGAATAAAATACCAATCAAGACCCTCGATTTTTTTCTGCTCTAAAATAGTAAACTTATCATTTTCTATCAAATAGAGTTTAGTCACATCATCTATTTTAGGCGAGTCATATAACTCTGCTTTTTTCACCTTCACTAGGCGCTCTTTCTTTTCTGGCTCAACAGACTTCGCTTCTTCCCTACCCTTTTTAGCTTTTACCACTGACTTAGCCTTAACAATGGTTATCCACTTGCCTTTTTCACGCGCTTGCATATTACCGTTATACATTGCGGATGCGCTAATTGCAGGTAGATAGTAACGCCCTGAGTAAGAAGCATTAACTAGGATACGGAAGGTTTTAGTTTGCTTTTTCTCCAAGGAGAAATAACTATAAACACGATCATCTCTAACATCCTGATAGTCAGCTTGATTGATAGGATGATGCTTATCCTTATCACTTTTTAGGGCGTAGTTGGCATTGTGAATTTCCCATCCTGCGGCTACCGGCAAAGTTAGCGCAATATGTTCAACCTTACTCTTTGAGGTATTCGTAATATCAACGGTTATTGCTATATCCGCTCCTTGCGTCACTTCAGGTGTATCATCCAGATCCAACGCCTCTGAATCAGCAATATCAGTATAACTAACGCGCAATGCCAAGCCATTACGGATAGATTTTTCATTACCCGCCGTTGGCAATCCGCGCGTCATCACGCTTGCAAACAGCTTACTACCACTGGTGTTTTTCACCTCCAGCTTATTGCCTTTTTTCTCAATAGCCTTCAGTACATGTTGAGAGAAAGGTGTCTGACTATCCACTTTAGTATCTTGCTGATGATCAATCGCGTAGGTTGCACTAAAGCGACTGGTATCACCGGATAGATAGCGCGATACAGCCATTAATGCCCATGCGATGCCTTGGGTGCTTTGAAAATCATCACCATTAAGTTCAGTGGTAATTTTTTCTACCAATTTATTCGCTTCCTGCTTTTTATTGAGTGCGATTAAATGGGATAATTGCAATCCTAAATCACCCAGTTTTGAACTAAAGGTTGCAGGGGTATTAATGATGGGTTGGTTTCTATTTGCAACCAAGCCATCAATTAAACGCTTCGCCGCCTCAGACTGACCGGCAACTTGATAAGCCGATGCCAACATCCAACGTGCTTTTTGTCTTAATTTACCTGATTCACGTAGACGGTTCATCGCCCCCATTTGCGGCTTTCCTGCGAGCGCTAACACATGAAGGCGATACGCTTGTGTTTGCCCATAGGTATTACTACCCGTCAACCAACGCTGCGCGGTATCGGCTTGGTAATCAAGCCAGTCTGTTAATAATTCCGCTGGTAATAAATAACCTAATTTCTGCGCTTCAATTAAAAAATGCCCTGCATAAATACTGGCCCACTCATTACTATCATTGCCATTTGGCCAGTAACTAAAATCACCGGTGGCTAATTGAAAACCGCGTAAGCGCTCAATTGCCCGCTTAATATGATGCTCAATTTGTTTTTGTTTATCCTCATTTAATGGCATCACTTTCGATAGATAGAGCTGCGGAAAAGCAGAAGAAGTCGTTTGTTCCAGACAGCCATGCGGATAACGCACGAGATAATCCAAATGCTTTTCCATATTTAAGGAAGGCACCGATGATAACTCTAATGTGGTTTGATTACTGCCTTGAAGTCCATGAGGTTTGATGGATTGCGTCCAGCTATCTCCAGGCTCTATAACACGCGTAGTAAGTCGCGTGGTCAATTGATTCGCTTGTCGAATTTCGATAAAAACATCGGAGGTTGTTTGATGCTCACCACTCGTCGCGATAAATTGAATATGCCCTTTACCCGCTTTATTTTTGGTTTTTAAGCGCAACATTCCCAGCTTTTCACCGATTTTATCAAAGTGGATTACTTTGCTTTTAGCACCCACGATCTCAAAAAAATCATCCGCAATAATTTCCAACTTAACGTCCTTAATATCCTCTTTCATCACAAATAAGGCAACAGGTACGCTCACTTCTTCATTTGGCCCTAAAACGCGCGGCAAGGTGGCTTGCATAACCAGTGGCTGACGCACAAAAATAGATTGCTTCGCCTTACCATAAGCCCCTTTTTCAGCCGCAACTAACATCACACGTACCGCACCAATATAGGGAGGAAGTGTCACTTCATGCTGGGCACTCTTACCCGCCTCTAAATGGAATGGGCCTAACATCTTAACAATGGGCGGAAAACGGCGTTTTTTATCACTATCATTATCAATATTGCCATCGTCACTCCCGCCTAATGCAATCATCTTGTTTAGATTACCACGGTATGCGCCAATCACCTGATCGTACAAATCCCATGTTTTTATACCTAATGCTTCTTTTCGATAAAAATGACGATGCAAGTTCGGTGTTTTAAAACTCGTTAAACCCAGCAACCCTTCATCAACCACGGCAAGGGTATAACTCATTGCTTTGCCACTTTCTTCCCTCACTTTTACCGTTTGTGTCGATTCAGGTCGCCACTCTTCCGCCGCTTCAATGATGGGTTTTAGATAGGTGTTAGGGTCAGCAACTTCAAGCGGAATAATGCCGTAAAGTCGTAATGGACGATCATTCTCTTTACTCTG
>JAGLDQ010000249.1 GCA_023145535.1 Cocleimonas sp.
GGGAGAAGAAGGTCAATGAGTTTGTTTAAACACTAAATTTTTCATTTCCTGCCATTACAACCATCTTAGACCTTAGCTAATGCCTGATTGAAAGTTTCGCTAGGGCGCATTACTTTTTCCATAAGTGATTCATTTGGCTGATAATACCCACCTAAGTCTATTTCCTTCCCTTGCACAGCATTTAGCTCATCAACAATCTTATCTTCATTTTCTGTTAATTGCTGCGCTAGTGATTCAAAGCATGTTTTTAAATCAGCATCTTGATTTTGTTCGGTTAGTGCTTGCGCCCAGTACATGGCTAGATAAAAACTACTACCACGATTATCCAGTTCATTGACTTTACGTGAGGGGGTGTTGTTGTTTTCAAGATAGCGTGCAGTGGCTTCACTTAAGGTGTCTGCCAATATTTGTGCTTTTAAATTGCCTGTTTTAACTGCTAACGCTTCGAGTGAGACACCTAATGCGAGGTATTCACCTAAGGAGTCCCAGCGTAGATGATTTTCTGCTAAAAATTGTTGTACATGCTTCGGTGCTGAACCGCCTGCGCCAGTTTCAAATAATCCACCACCGGCTAATAAGGGGACGATTGAGAGCATTTTTGCGCTAGTGCCGAGTTCTAAAATAGGAAATAAATCAGTTAAATAATCACGCAGTACATTGCCTGTGATAGCAAGAGTATCTTTGCCTGCTTTAACACGCTTTAGCGTATGTTGCGTCGCTTCAATAGGCGATAGGGTTTGAAGTTCTAAGCCATCGGTATCTTGTTCTAGCAGAGAGTGTTTTACTTTTTCCATTAAGATACGATCATGGGCGCGATTTGAATCTAGCCAAAAAATGGCAGGATTGCCTGTTGCACGAGCGCGGGTTACACCTAGCTTTATCCAGTCTTTTATTGCCGCATCTTTGGTTTGACACATGCGCCAAATATCACCTGTTTCTACATTGTGTGACATCAAGGTATTGCCTGATGCATCAATGACTTCAACCGTACCAGCGGCTTCCATTTCAAAGGTTTTATCGTGTGAGCCATATTCTTCCGCTTTTTGAGCCATTAGACCGACATTAGCAACATTGCCCATCGTGGCAACATCAAAAGCTCCATTTTTCTTACAAAAATCAATCGTTGCTTGATAAATACCGGCGTAATTACGGTCTGGAATCATTGCTTTAGTATCTTTTAGCTTGCCATCTGGCCCCCACATTTTGCCTGATGAGCGAATAGCCGCTGGCATAGAGGCATCCACAATGATATCGCTTGAAACATGCAAATTGGTAATACCCTTATCTGAATCGACCATAGCCAACGCAGGACGTGTGGCATAAACGGCTTTAATATCGGCTTCAATTTCCGCTTTTTGTTCGGCAGGTAGACTCGCAATTTTTGCATGTAAATCGCTCATGCCTAGCTTTGCGATAACGCCTAATTCTGCAAAGGTTGATTTATATTTGCTAAAGACATCATTAAAGTAAACGCTAACCACATGACCAAACATAATGGGGTCAGAAATCTTCATCATGGTTGCTTTTAGGTGCAATGAGAGCAAAACATCATCCTGTTTTGCTTCGCGCATGGCTTTTTCACAGTAGTCACGCAATGCACTGACCTTCATGCACGATGCATCAATCACTTCACCCGCTAATAAAGGCGTTGATGCTTTAAGCACCGTAGCTTCTCCCTTTGTATCGGTAAATTGAATTGTCACTTCATCCGCCTCAGCGACCATGACAGACTGCTCACTAGCGTAAAAATCACCCTCTTGCATACTCACGACATGTGACTTTGAATCGGCACTCCATTCGCCCATGCGATGTGGGTTAGCTTTAGCATAGGCTTTTACAGGGGAGGCAACACGACGATCTGAATTACCTTCACGTAAGACAGGGTTCACTGCACTGCCTAATACTTTGGAATAACGCGTTTGAATCTCTTTTTGCGGCTCTGTTTCTGCATTCTCAGGGTAGTCAGGAAGTGCATAACCCTGTGCTTGCAGCTCTTTAATCGCGACATTTAATTGTGAGATAGAAGCGCTAATATTGGGCAATTTAATAATATTGGCATCGGGTGTTTTTGCTAATTCGCCTAATTCTTTGAGCGCGTCTCCTCTTTTTTGTTCATCCGTTAAATTATCAGGGAAATTAGCAATGATACGACCCGCGAGGGAGATGTCTTTGCTTTCAATATCAATATCAGCCGCTTTGGTAAATGCTTGTACGATGGGTAAAAAAGAATAGGTCGCTAATGCGGGGGCTTCGTCTGTTTTGGTATAGATAATTTTTGACATTATTTAGTCTTTCCTTTAGATAATTATTTTGCGGGATTATACCTGAGTAAGGTAAGCGTTCACGCCTTATTTAGGGGATGGTAGCGCATTATCCCGTGGTAATGGCATATAAACTACACCTTTGTGCTGCTCCAATAATGCTAAGAATCATGGGTCGAAACTGATCGCCACGATAAGACTGGCTTGCAAAGGAGGGTTTTCTCCAGATAACATAGGGCCTAATAGCACATTCTGCCGTGTTATTGGTTAGGGGAGTATCTAATGATTTCCTAAACGTCCAGCACATCACCTCATCTTTAAGAAGATGATGACATTGGGTTCGTGACGAGCGCCCATAACTCTTGCTCCCTGTTGGTTTTGCTTTTTATATGCCAGATCCCGTTGTTTTCATGTGAAGAAAAGAGGGTGATCGTTTAAAAAAGAAGGGGTTG
>JAGLDQ010000025.1 GCA_023145535.1 Cocleimonas sp.
CTCCTTTTTCGTCATTGGAGAGTGAAACAGATGATTTGCATATTTTCAAAAAATCGCCAAAATAACAATAAAAAAATCAACAAGTTATATTGTTCCACATACAGAGCAGGTTTCCTTAATATTTTATTAATTTTTCCCCTTTTTCTTGCTGATGTCCTGTAGCTTGTCATTGGCTAAACGAAGTAACGCTGATAAATGCGTTTTTGCTTCTGTTATTGTCCAAACTTTATCAGTAAACTTGAAAAAGAAGCTAAAGTCATCATTAAACAACCTACGCCGAATAACTTCATACTCTTAATAACTAAGAATTTTTAAACGACTAAAGACCCCCCCATACCATGAATCTAACAAAAACCCCAGCGACCGTTGTCACAGGCTTTCTAGGCAGTGGCAAGACCACCCTACTTTCTAATATTATTAAACAAGCGGGCAATAAGCGTATTGCGGTTATTGTCAATGAATTTGGTGAAACAGATATTGACTCTGACCTGTTGCGTAGCTGTGCTATTGAGGGTTGCGAGGACAATGAAGTGACCTTGCTTGAAGATGGAATTTATGAACTTGCGAATGGTTGCATCTGTTGCACCGTTGAAGAAGAGTTTCTTCCTGTCATGAAAAAACTGGTGGAACGACGCGATGAGATTGATCATGTATTAATTGAAACCTCTGGCCTTGCCTTGCCAAAACCTTTAGTGCAAGCCTTTAACTGGCCTGAGGTACAAAATCATTTTACCGTTGATGCGGTGATTACGGTTGTTGATGGCCCTGCCCTTGCTGAGGGACGTTTTGCACACAGTCATGCACAGCTTGAGTCACAACGACAGGCCGATGATAGCCTTGACCATGACCCGAGTATTCAGGAACTCTATGAGGATCAATTGGGCGCGGCTGATCTCGTTATTATTAGTAAAACCGACCTCATTAGTACAGAACAGCTTACTTCGATTGAAGGCGATATTAATGCACAGACTGATGATTCGGTTAAAGTGATTAGTATTAAGAAGGGAAAAATTAATCCTGAAGTTATTCTAGGGCTTGAAGCAGCAAGTGAAAATCATATTGAGGCGTTACACTCACATCATGATCATCATCACGATCATGGTAAACATCATCACCACGCCCATGATGATTTTGATTCTGTCGTTGTTTCAATGGGGATAGTTGATAGTGATAAACTACTACAACAATTAGCAGACGTGATCGAAGCACAAAATATATATCGAGCGAAAGGTTTTGTTGCACTGGCTCATAAGCCGATGCGTCAGGTAGTGCAAGCCGTTGGTTCTCGGATTGATCATTATTTTGATCGCCCTTGGCGAGCAGATGAAACACCCCGTACTGAGATTGTTATTATCGGCAAACAACTTGATACTGAGCAGATTAAAATGGCTCTAAAGAGTGCTGAAGTATAGTTAGACCTTATAGTGCAAGTGCTCATAAAATTTGAATAGAAGGGTCTAAATTATTGACTGGAATGAGAGTAAAGCTGATCAATAAGAGCAGTCCACTCCCGCTGCTGCTCTGTTGTTAACCCTAATTGCTGACAAATATCACGAAATGCTGATTGATCAATAGCACGTTGTTGTAAAATATCAGCCGTATTCGCCTCGTCAATATCGCATTTAATAACACTCAATTGTTGTGCTAACTGGATACGATCATGATGTTCAGCTATCGCATCTTGTACCTTTTTAGCATAACGAATTTGCATTTTATGAATCGTCGCTTGCTGCTTAAAGATCTCCTCTATCGACCCATATTTTCGTAGCAGTTTAGCTGCCGTAGACATGCCTATGCCAGGCACTCCAGGAATATTGTCACTTTTATCTCCTGCCAGAGCCAGTTGATCAGCCACTTGAGAGGGGTAGATACGAAAACGTTTATGAAAACTTTTTACTGTTTGTTTATAGTTTTTTTGATAACTCCACCAGTGATCACCCTCTTCGACTAACTGCAATAAATCTTTATCCGCAGTAATAATATTCAGCCTGTAATCTTGCTGGCGTAAATCACTCACCCATGTACCAATCAAATCATCGGCTTCATAATAATGACTAGACGATTGGTATAAGCCAAGACTATCCAAAAAAGTGCGGCAATAATTAAATTGCAATGCAAGCTCTGCTGAAAGCGGCTTTCGATCGATCTTATACTTTGGATAGAGTATTTTACGATGTGAGTTTTTTAGCTTTTCATCAAAAGCAAATGCAATAATCGCAGGACGTTCTTTGGAGAGCAGTTGGTAAACAAAATATAGAAAACCTATGACCCCCTTAATCTCTCGCCCTTTATAATCCACTTGCGGTGATTTGCAATATTGCCATGCTTCATAAACATAGATATTGGAATCAACTAACCACGCGATATTATTTTTCATCTGTATAAAATTACGCCTTAAAAAATTTAATAAACCCTGTTACTTAAACCCCTAAATATTTTTGGTTTGGGTAAACTAACCTCTGCCTTCTTGTTTCATTATTTACCACTGCCTCATCCGATGAACTGTCTTAAGTTATTGTCATCAGCGCATAGCTCAGCTATGCTCCTTCAAAATTGAACTATCCACCCCCCTAGAATATTACAACTGAACCCGCTTCTAACTCAACGCCTTAAACCTATCACGGAATAATATTGCGCTGATTTTGTCGTTTTCTAATCATGCCAACACAGGTATTGCAAAGCAGGCTAAGAGCCTAACCAAGAACAGGAAGCATAGTCCTCGCTTGTGCTAACAGCTAAATTAAATGGAATTAATGGATCAAATTACTCAATGGTTAAAAACAATTGTTGCCACTATTTCTCCTTATCTAAAACAAGGCTGGAATATTTTCAATGATTATACCTACTTGCGCGCCACACTATTAATTTTCATTAGTTTTTTTATTGCTAAATTTATTAGTCAGCATGTTCCCTTACTTATTACCAAGCTAGCGCAAAAATTTAAATTTGAACGGGGTGAAAAGCTTGCCAAACTGACGCGCCCTCTTATTTTTCAACTCGTCTTTCTTAGCAGTATTGGCCTTATTGCCCACTTTTCTGAGCTAAATGACACTCAGCATTTCATTGTTGTTGCCACCGTTAAATCATTCCTTATTATTTTTATCTTACTTTTTATCTACAAACTCATTGACCTGATGTTAGAACACTTGGCCTACAAGGAAACAGGTGCGAATGAAACAAGAGTAATCCAACCCGCAACGCTTCCTCTTTTTAAAAATATCACCTTACTACTGCTTATTCTTGTAGCCATACATCAGGTTTTTGGTGCTTGGAATATTGATATGACCGCTTTGCTTGCCTCCGCAGGAATCGTAGGTCTAGCGATTGGTATGGCATCAAAAGACACCTTATCCGATGTTATTGCAGGTATATTAATTCTGACTGATGCTCCTTATCGTGTGGGTGATGTCATTCAAATTGGCGCTCAAGCCGGTACAATAACGAGTATTGGTATACGTAGTACCCGCATTCTCACCAAAGATAATATTGGTATTACGGTTCCCAATGGGAAAATGGGTGCATCAGAGGTCATTAATGAATCAACGGCTGAAGATACTAGTTTGCGGATCAAATTATCTATCCAAGCCGCTTATGGCGTAGACCCTAAAACCATACGTGAGATTATGCTTGGCGCAGCAAAAGAAACAGCGAGTGTGCTCCAAGATAAAAAAATGGCGGTTCTTTTAAGTGATTTCCAACCCTACCAAACTACCTTCACCTTATTGTGCTGGATTCCTGAACCAGACTTAAAAAGCAATACCTTAGCAACACTACGCGAAAAAATTTACCTGCATTTTTTAAAAGATGATATACCTCTTAGCTTACCTGAAAAGCGTGAAGCTAATGGCATACAACAGATTGAAATTACCGCTATTCCTGAATTATTACAGTCTATTGCAATTAAACAACTGCCTGAAATTACTCAGTCCATTGCTATCAAAGAAATGCCTGATAGAAATGGCACCCTCTCAATAAAAGAAATTCCTGATATTTTTGGTCGTGGTCAACCACGTAACCTTAGAACACCAGCAACGAGTAGCCATCAGAAATCTGAACAAAAACCAGCAGCACAAAGGAGCAATAATGATAAAAGTTAAAGCATGGCAAGTGCAAATAATAGGAATACTTGCTTTATCCTTCATTTTTTTGCTGGCAATCCCTTTTTTTACAAAAGAAATACCTGAGAAACTCCAACAACACCTCAATCAAGACCTGAAACAACAAGGATATGACTGGGTAAAAGTGAGTGTTAATGGCCGTAATGTGACGCTAACGGGTAACGCACCCAACCATGAAGCCTCAAACGCGGCTCTCAAAGTCGCTCAACAGTATGCGCCAACCATTAATATAGAAAATGAAATGACCCCGCGTATTATTCAACCTTATAGTATGAAAATGAGTTGGGATGGTAACACCCTAAGCCTAGAGGGCTATCTACCTCATCAGGACAATAAAAATGCGCTAATGAAAATAACCCAACAGGCTACAACAGAAAAGCCGCTTGAAGATACGATCAAGCTAGGTGCTGGTGCACCAAATAATTGGAGTCAATTAGTCAGCGCAAGCTTAAAAAAACTCATAACACTTCAACAGGGCAGAGTAGAAATGACCAATCAATCCATTTATTTTTCAGGTCAAACGCCCTCTTCTGCAAAGCGTCATGAAATCAAACAACAATTATCACAATTTAAACAATACCAAACAACGTTAAATATTATTTCCACTGATGAGGCGGATAAAATCTGCCAAACAAAGTTCAAACCGTTATTAAGCAATATTCTATTTGCTAAAAATAGTGCCATTATTAGCCCATCAAGCTACCCTTCTCTTTCCAAACTTGCTAACACCCTCTCACTTTGCCCCAAAGCTAACATTAAGATTGCGGGATACACTGATAATCTTGGTGATGATAAAACTAATTTATACCTAAGCCAATTAAGAGCAGAATCAGTTGCCAACTGGTTATTTGAAAAAGGAATTCATCGGCAACAACTAACGCCTATTGGGTATGGTAAAAATAACCCGATTGCAGATAATGAAAAAATCGCAGGACGCGCTGCAAATCGTAGAATCGAATTTATAGTAGGAAAATAGAAATATGTGGAATCTTGTTACAGAGTTGTCATTATTTTTTCTCATCGCGGCCGCGACAGGCTGGCTAATGGGACGTTATCTTTGCAAAAGCAATGAGCTAGAGGAACGTAATGAGAAGCATCAATACCTCAAGGAAAAAAAGCTATTACGCACTCGTCTGACCCAGCATGATGAGGAATATCAAACGACCATCACACACTTAAACGTAACCGAAAAAAAACTCGTTGATGCCGATCTATTAGTGACCAATCTACAAGCCAGAACCCTCTTATTAGAAAAAGAATCTGAACGACTAAATGATCAACTAGTCAATAATAAAAAAATTAAAACGGAGCTTAAGGAGTTAACAACAGATCATACGCACGAGCAGGCACAGCATCATCGCTATCGAGAAAAAAATATTTCATTGACCGATGAGCGTGATAATTTAATCGATATTAGAAATAGTTTGACCGAAAAATTAAATGCTTCTGAGTCACTATTGCAATCTCTTACCTTTGACCTTGAAACCAATACCACACGAAATAAGGCGCAACAACAACAAATTGTGCAATTAGAAGATGAGGTCACTGAGATTAGGCAACAAGCTAAAATAACACAGAGTCGAGTTTCTGAAAAATCTGAACGTGAAAATGAACGTTCACTGCAACGTTTAGCGCAAGAAAGGGATAAAGAAGTCTTAAGACTACAAATAACAAAAGATCAAACCGTTGATAAATTGAAAGCAGAAAATGATATTGCTATAAAAAAACTAGAAATGACAACCAATCTATCGATACAAAAATTAGAAACAACCGAAAGTGACAATCGAGAGCAACATGCAAACTTCAAACTGGTCGATAATGAAAATCACACCTTAAAACAACGCATAGAGCAACAAAACAAAGACTACACACTTCTGCAACAAAAATGCACCGACCTGAATGAAGAAAGCCTCTCTTTTGGGCGAAAACTAGAAAAGCTGAGCAAAGCTAAAAATGAACTACGCCGTAGTCTTGAAGTAATAACCATTGAGAATAATGATTATTTAGGCAGATTAAGGGCTATTTCTAGTGTGGTTGATGTCGTGGGGACAGAGCCTAATCGAATTATTTCTTTAAATGCTTCAAGCGCTTAACGGACACCTACTTTTATAGATATAAAATCTAGACAATAAAAAAGGCAGCGCTAAAAAGCCCTGCCTTTTTTTATACCGCAAAGATTCAGATTAAATTAACGTGCTTTAGTTTCTCTTAGCACATCAGCCATTTCTGCTTCAACGGCATCATCAATATCCAATTCATCATCACTATCGTGTATGCCTGCGTTGGGGTCATTATAGATACTGGTATCTAACTTACCCTCACTCTTCGCAACCACACTCGAGACGACGGCATCTCCTGATACATTAACGGCGGTTCTAATCATATCCATCAAGCGGTCAACACCAAGGATAAGAC
>JAGLDQ010000250.1 GCA_023145535.1 Cocleimonas sp.
ATCACAAATGATCGCGCTAGGGCTTGTTGCCACCGTCACATCATCGTTTGCAAGGTCGCGTGGATTCATTATCCTATCTGCCACACCGCCAAAAGAACAACGATGTCGTGGTTTTCATTGTTTGATTTAAAATCAAACCTTCCAATCTATTCCTTGTAAACCTGCTTGTTGTAAATAATGATTCGTCTGTGAAAAAGGCTTGCTACCAAAAAAACCGCGATAAGCCGATAAGGGTGATGGATGCGGAGATTTAATCACAAGATGCTTTTGCTGGTTTATAAACACCCCTTTTTTCTGTGCATAAGCGCCCCAAAGAATAAACACCAAATTCTCTTTCTTATCATTCAGCAGATGTATAATTTTATCCGTAAATCGCTCCCAGCCCTGCCCTTGGTGTGCATTAGAATGGCCTTGTTCAACCGTCAGCACCGCATTCAATAATAAAACACCTTGCGCTGCCCACGGCTGTAAATAGCCATTTTGCGTATTATCTATCTGTAAATCTTCCATTAATTCAGTATTAATATTATTGAGTGATTTAGGCAACGGTTTTACCTCCGGCATAACAGAAAAACACAAACCATGTGCATGACCCGCCGTAGGGTAAGGATCTTGTCCTAAAATAACCACTTTCACCTGATCAAATGACGTGCTATTTAAAGCATTAAACCATAATGAACGTTCAGGCAGAATCGTCTTTCCGCTCGCGTTTTTCATTATTAGATAGCGCTTAAGTTGTTGCATATAAGGCTTATCAAACTCATCCTCTAACTGCTCTAGCCAACTTTGCTCTAATTTAATTTTATTTTTCATTTTTTCTCCATAATCGAACCCCCACTATAGTCGATAGTGGGGGTTTAAACTGTGCGATCCGCTAAGTAGATAAAACTTGCAACCCGTAAACGAGAAAAGATTAGATGAATGATGCCTGCCTACTTACATCGCATACACCTGCTTCTCTGCGCTACAAGCGAGCAAATCACATTACTATTCAGTAATAGAGACCGCCTAAGTTTATAAAGCGCAATCCCTGTGTGTATAATCTTAATCAATGTTTCTGGCTTATCTAATAATAAATATGAAAACCCTCTTACTCACACTTTTTCTACTTTTTTTACCCTACTCCTTATCTTTCGCTGATGAGCAGAGTGAATTGACCCCACAGCAAAAACAATTCACAACACTCCATGCCGATTTACAAAAAGGAAAATCAGTTGACTTTAGCGAGATGAAAGATTATCTACTCTATCCCTTTCTCGATTATGCACGTATTAGACGTAATATAGGCAAAGCCTCTACAGCAGAACTTGCACAATTTATCCATCAATATGAAAACTCATCCGTTGCTGATCGCTTATGGCCCGCATGGATGAGTAAACTTATCGCTAAACAAAAGTGGGCGGATGCCCAATTAGCTTATTCTAAAGGTCGTGGTGGCACTTCGGCACATTGTTATTATTTGCAAGCAAAGCTACACACCTCCGAGGCGAATAATAAAGCGGATGAATCGGTAAAAAAAGCACTGCAACTTTGGCTTTCAGGCGCTAACCGCCCTTCTGCCTGCAATGGCTTATTTGATTTACTTTCAAGTAGAAATTTATTGGATAAAAATAGAATCTGGCAACGCATTGCATTGGCAATGGATAAAGGTAATCACAAGTTAGCTAAGGCTGTATCAAAAAGACTCAGTGTACGTGATCAACAGCGAGTCGCGTTATGGGGTAAATTCAAGCACAAAGCTAAAAAACACTTACTAACAAAGCGCACCCGAAAGCTCTTATCTGGCGCTCATCCTTACGATCACACGATTCTACTTTATGGCATTAAACGCATTGCACGTAAGGACACCGAAAAAGCACAGGCGATGCTCGTCACACTTAAAAAGCATTATCGCTTTAGCATCAAAGACAAAGCAGAAACAGCCAGCTATATTGCGATGCAAAATGCAATGGATCATGACCCTTATGCGTTGCAACATCTCGCCGCTATTCCTGCTCAATATCGTGATGACCAAAGTAATGTGTGGATGGCACGTATGGCATTACGCCAAAGCGATTGGAAAAAAGTGGGGGATGCGATTGATGCCATGAGCGATGAATATCAACAAAAAGATGCATGGCAATACTGGAAGGCTCGTTCACTCGCCTCCGCAGGAAACGTAGAGCGCGCGTGGGCAATGTATGAAACACTGTCTCAGAACGCTTCTTTTTATGGCTTTATTGCATCCGACCACTTACAAAAAAAATACCTCAGTCTTGCTAAACCAGAACCTGATAGAGGAGATCAAGTACGTGCATTAATAAATGACAATATCGCTATCCAACGTGCTTTAGAGCTATTTAAAGTTGGTTTTGAAAGTACCGCTAAAAAAGAATGGTTTTATGCCCTAAAAGGAATGAACAAAGCGCAAAAACTAGCGGCTGCAAAACTAGCACTAGAAAAAAATGATCCCTTCCTTGCGATTGTTAGCGTGGCTAAAACTAAAGATTGGAATCAAGTCGGTTTGCGCTTCCCGCTGGAGTTCCAAGAACTTATCATAAAACATGCCACGCATAATGAAATTCCTGCGGCGTGGGTTTATGGTGTTACCCGACGTGAAAGCGCATTTGATGCGGGCATAGCGTCTGGTGCTAAGGCGCAAGGGTTAATGCAGTTAATTCCACCCACCGCAAGAGAGGTGGCTAGAAAATTAAATCTCCCTAGACTGGCTAAAAATGATATTTTCATCCCAAATACCAATATTCAACTAGGTAGTGCCTATCTCAGGGAATTATTAGCCCGCTTTAAGGGAAATTTTGCCCAAGCTAGCGCGGCATATAATGCAGGGCCGCATCGGATTCCTAAATGGGCGCCTGATCATGAGCTAGAAGCTAGCCGTTGGATTGAAAGTATTCCTTTTAATGAAACACGCAAATATGTACGCGCGGTCATGTCCTACACCACTATTTATGATTATAAATTAAACCACAATAAAGGCACTAATATGCGCTTATCACAGCGCCTTGCCGCCATTATCCCTACGCGACGAGATGCTAAATAATGAAGTCGTGCCTATTACAGAGCAACCAGTATAAGCAAAGAAGTCAACGCGGGGTTGCATTAGTCATTGCGCTAATGATCACCACCATTGCGATTTCACTGGCATCGGTTGCTATGTATCGACAACAAATTCAAATACGCTTAACAGGCAATATTGGCAGTCTGGAACAAGCTTATCAATATGCCGTGGGGATGGAAGACTGGTCAAAGAAAATCCTTGAACAGGATTATAAGGATAATCCTAAAACGGATCATGCGAAGGAAGACTGGGCGACTGAACTCCCCCCTATTCCTGTCGAAGGCGGCGTATTAATTGGTCGTTTATGGGATTTACAAGGCAAACTAAATTTAAACTCAGTGGATATGGTGTATCCAAAACTAGCTGCGCCCAAGCCTAAACCCAACCAACCAAAACCGAAGATAATAAAAACAGAGCCCTTAGTCTATGAACGCATCACCAAACTCTTTGCCAAAATAGACAAAGACCAAGTACTCGGCCCGCCAGAAAATTTTACTGACACCTTATGGGACTGGATTGATAAAAAAGATGAGGAGCGACAAGGTGGCGCTGAAAGTGGTTATTATCAATCACTAGAAAAGCCTTATATGGCAGCCAATGCACCGTTAATGGATATTAGTGAACTTCGCTTATTGAAAGGCATGACGAAAGAACTACTGGAAGACCTAAGACCACTCGTATCCACGCTACCCAAAGAAACACGGGTTAACTTAAATACCGCAGAACCCGAAGTACTTGAAGCCATTGGATTTAGCACAGAGGCAGCGCAAGCCATTAAAAAAGCTAAAGAAGAAACACCTTTTGAAAGTATGGATGATTTTTGGAGTCTACCAGAGGTTACTGCACTCTTTGCCGATGGCTCTGAAATGGGTAAAAAAAAGGCAAATTATGCACAAACATTAACAGTCACCAGTAATTATTTTCTTTTAGAAGGTGCTGTTAAGATTAATAACACACGAATTTTTATCAACAGTATTTTAGAAAGAAAAAAGGGCAAAGTACGTGTTATTAGTCGTGATTTTGGAAATCCTTATAAATCACAACAAAAAGTAGATGATACTAAGCGCTCTGAGCCAAATTAAAAGAAAAATCTTCTTTCTATCCATTTGAACTGACGGGTTATTCTAAGGGACTTTAAAGAAATTGATTGACTCATTTAGGCAGACATTTTATTTCTGCTTGGATGCTCTCAAAAGGCGTATAGCCGAACTATGCAACGATTGAGAGCATTCAAACAGAGATAAAAGGGCAAGCAAATGGATCATTCTATTTCTTTGAAATGCCTAAGTTGATAACCTCCCTAAACCTACGTTAACCACACAAAATAATGCAATTACTACTCATAAAACTACAATCAACCTGCACTCCAGCGCAAATATTGCCTGAGTGTGCTGTTGTAACCAATAAACAAACAACAGCAAGTTTTGCAGAGGCTGACTGGAAAGAACTACACGCAATGGCATCGGGGAAAAAAGTCGTTGTTTTTATTCCTAGCGAAGATGTGCTCTTAACCCATGTTAATATTCCCAGCACTAATAAAAAACAGCTTTTACAAGCCGTTCCCTATGCACTGGAAGAACGTCTAGCGGATGATATTGAATCATTGCATTTTGCCATCCATAGTGAGAAGGAAAGTGACCTCACCCGCGTGGCTATCATTAACCATCAAAAAATGGAACATTGGTTAGAATTGCTACTCCAGCATGCTATTCACCCTCATTATATTTTGCCTAATCTCTATGCAATTAGCGTAAAACCTGATAGCTGGACATTAATTCGCACGGAAAATAAATCCTATTTACGCCAAGATAAATGGACAGGGTTTAGTTGTGATAATAGTCTGCTCTCTCTCTTTCTAGAAGAAGAGCTCAAGAATAAAGAAGGGATACCAGAAGCCCTTTATTATTATGGTGATGAAACCCACTACCCTGCTGAATTAGGCGATATTGAAAGACATTTACTCAGCAGTAGTAATGAAGTACACCATGATGAAGTCGTCGATGTACTTGCATTAAATCTACTCACAGGCTTTAGTCGGGGCGACAGTGCGTTGTTTAATTTCAACTGGAAACCGTGGCTACCGGCCGCTTCATTAGCCGCACTACTTGGCATTATCTGGCTGAGTATGTTGGCATGGAAAAACCACTTACTGGATAATAAACTCAATAATTTAGAAGCAGAAATTGTATCCGTCTATCAACAAACTTTTCCGAATAGTCGCATCCAAAATGCCTCAGTACAAATGAGCCAAAAACTAGAAGCACTGCAAAAAAACACAGGAACGACTGGTGGTTCAACCCTACAAACCATTTCTATTGTTTCTCCCTTTCTAAAGAAATTTAAGGATATACAATTAAGAGAAATACGGCATCAACACGATGAACTATTATTTGTGATTAGCGCCCCCAATATTACCCGTTTAGAAGCTTTTAAAAATACCTTAATTAAAGAAGGCGCATTAAAAGTAGAAATCAAATCATCCACCACAACCGCCAATAAAGTGGAATCGACATTAGTGATCAAGGGGGTCGTATGAACGCACTAAAAAGCTGGTTTTTGATGCTCTCATCTCGTGAGAAAACATTGGTTTCTATTGCAACCGTCGCGGTCATCATCATGCTATTTTGGTTAATGATCCTTAACCCCCTTCTTAGCCGTCATGAATCATTGACAAAACTCACCCAAAGCAAGCAAACTGAACTGCAATTAATGCAACGTCAAAGTGCCCTTGTAAAACAGTTACAACAACAAAATAGCGGAACCACTAAAAAGAAAGTAACAGGCAATCCTCAACAAATGATTGAAGGTGCATTGCAAACATGGCGCTTAAAACCTACCCTCCAGCGAATGCAATCCAGAGGAGCGAATAAGGTTATTTTGTCACTAAAAAAAGCGGAAGCCGATAAGGTGATGCGTTTTATTTATGATTTAGAACAGAAATATGGCTTAAACAGTAATGAAATGATTCTTAAAAAAAGCAAAACCATCGGCCTGGTTGACGTGCGCTTGATTCTGGAGAAAAAATGAAACTACGCAATCTAATTTTACTAGGAATCACCAGCTTTAGCGCAACCGCCATCTGGAATATCCCTGCGGCATTTGCTTATCAATATTTACCACTAAAAAATATTCAAGTAAACGAGCTGAAAGGCACCGTATGGAATGGCGAAGCAAAAGAAATCGTCACAAAAAACCTAACGCTCAATAATATTTCATGGTCGGTTGATCTCTTAAAAAGCCTTACCAGTCTCGCCATTAAGTCAAATATTGAAATTCAAGACCCTGATATTACCTTTAAAGGATTAGCAGGTTTTACTATGAGCCAAACGATTAGTTTAGATGATTCACAATTTGAAACCACGGGTGCATTTGCCTCAAAGTTTCAAAAATTAGCCAAACTAAGCGGCGATATAAAAGGCAATATCAATCACTTTGAAATGGCAAAAGGCGAGTTACCCCTACTTGACGCAAACTATCACTGGAAACAAGGCGAATTACTCTCCCCCATGCGTATACGACCCGCAGGAGATTACACCATTATTGTTAAACCATCAGATAATGGCTTGACCGCTAATATCAGCTCCAGCAACGCCCCACTTGCGCTTAGTGGTGATGCTAAAATAGACAAAGAGTGGAAATATAAAACAAATCTTAAAATAAAAGCCGCCAATGCCTCAGGGAAAGGAACGATGAATATCATTAAAATGACGGGAATTAGACTTGAGAAAGATGGCTCAGCTATTATAAAACAGCAAGGACAGTTGAAGGCATTTTATTAATAACGGGCAAACCTCAGATCCGCTGGGGGTTT
>JAGLDQ010000251.1 GCA_023145535.1 Cocleimonas sp.
TATTGACTTCCCCAGTAGGCAACAACCCTCACCATTAGCACTTTTTGATCTATAAATTCCCTCTCGGAAATTTCTGTCAATTCACCGCTTTCAGGGCAGATATCCTGAAGTTTAAACGTCTCTCCCTCTTTATGGTCGACCAAGAAGGAATGAGCAAAGCTTTGTTGTTCTAAAATCTTAATTCCTTAACAAAATTTAATTGCCAATAATTATAGTTAATTGGCATTTTCTAGAGTGCTTTTTGATGTTAGACACGATAGAATTAGTGCCAACTATGGTTATCATTTGTTTTGGTAATTAGAACCTGAGTCTATTTAGATCATCGCTGTGGTATGAGTCGAGAGATCTAACGGAGCAGTTATAAAAGAATAATAATGCGGGCTAGGATTGAGAGCTGAGTCTCAAACATTAGTCACGAAATTAATTTTGGAGATATAATGCAGCTGAAAGTTAATAAAACACTAACTACTGGTGTTGTTTTAGGTACAATTATTGGTGTCGCTACATCGATGAGCCTGAATGTTTTTGCATTCAAAAGTGCTAGTCCTACCATTCCCTTAGAACAAATAAAAAAGTTTTCAGAAGTATATTCGCGTGTTAAACGTTCTTATGTTGAAGAGGTTGATGATAAAAAATTAATATCCGGTGCAATCAGCGGAATGCTGTCAAGCCTTGATCCTCATTCAGCGTATTTAGATGAGGATGCTTTTACCGAGTTACGCGTTGGTACATCGGGCGAATTTGGGGGTTTGGGTATTGAAGTAGGCATGGAAAATGGCTTTGTTAAAGTTATTTCTCCCATTGATGATACTCCAGCCTATAAGGCAGGTTTAAAAGCGGGTGATTTAATTATTCGTTTAGATGATAAGCCTGTAAAAGGTTTAACGTTAAGCGATGCGGTTAAATTAATGCGTGGTAAACCGGGTGAGCCTATTGAGTTAATGGTTGTACGTGAAGGTAAAGATAAGCCATTTAAAGTTAAAATTGTTCGGGCTATTATCAAAATTAAAAGTGTTAAACAGCGTATGTTAGAGCCAGGTTTTGGCTATGTGCGTATTTCTAGCTTTCAATCAAAAACAACACAGGGTGTTATTGATGGATTGGCGAAACTAAAAAAGGAAAATAAAGGTCAATTAAAAGGTATTATTCTTGATTTACGTAACAATCCCGGCGGTGTTTTAAATGGTGCCGTTGGCGTTTCTGATGTGTTCCTTGATAATAGTGGTAAAATTGTTTACACCGAAGGACGTGTTGCGGATGCATTAATGCGCTATGACGCAAATCCAGGCGATAAGCTAGAGGGTGCACCCATGGTGGTCTTAGTAAATCAAGGGTCTGCTTCCGCTTCAGAAATCGTTTCAGGTGCTTTGCAGGATCATAAGCGTGCGCTCATTGTTGGTCAGAAGACCTTTGGGAAAGGATCGGTGCAAACGGTATTACCATTGGATTCTAAGACAGCCGTTAAAATAACCACAGCACGTTATTTCACGCCTTCAGGAAACTCGATTCAAGCAAAAGGTATTATTCCTGATATTGTGATTAAGCCATTACGCCTGAAAGATGATAAAAGAGATGAAGATGATTCTTTTATTCCCTTATCAGAAGCGGATTTAACAGGGCATTTATCAAACCCTAAAGAAGATAAAAAGGGAAGTAAAAAACCTGATGCTAAAACAGAAGCGATCAAAAAAGCGGCTGATAAAGCGAAGAAAGATAAAAAAGCGGATGAAAATTTAGCGGCGAAAGACTATGGACTCTATGAAGCTTTAAATGTTTTAAAAAGCATGAGTTTGGTTCAAAGTAGAAAGTAATCACTTAAATAGTCACTAAGGCTTATTGCAAGGTTTAGTGACTGTGCAAGTTTTCTGGCAAGCAAGCCACCTCCTATCCTAATTCTTTGGATGCGTTAGATACCAACACGATAGAACTTATTGATAAGCTGATTATTGTAGATGGAAACATCATCACATCAGATGGTTTAAGTACAGGAATGGACTTTTCTGTGGGCTTAATAGAAATCATGATGGAAAATTAAGCATGTCAGACTGTTGAGCGGCTATCGCAACGGTGATTATTTTTGGTATGACACTGCAACAATTTTTACACGCACTAAATCCTGTAGAATTATTACGTCGTGATTTCTTTATTTATATTCTAATCGGTCTGCTCTGTGGTGCGGCGGCGGTTATATTCCATCTCTCCATTCGTTTTGTCTTTGACTTCCTACGTGAATACCAAAACCAACAAACTCCGTGGACAATGTTAGCACTAATGATAACGCTACCCGCAGTAGGGGGGTTATTTATAGGCTTGATTATTCAATACGTAGAGCCACAAGCGGGGGGTGGTGGAATCCCGCAAACTAAAGCAGCCTACTGGAATGGAAATGGCATTCTAACGCTAAAAGAAGCCTTCTGGCGCTTTGTTTTAACCGTTATTTCATTAGGAAGTGGTGGCAGTTTAGGGCGTGAAGGTCCAACGGTACATCTCTGCGCTTCCATCGCCTCACAAACAGGACAATGGTTAAAACTACGCAAAGAAACGTTTAGCGCAATGATCCCCATCGGCATGGGAGCAGGTTTAGCAGCCGCCTTTAACACCCCATTGGCCGCCATTACTTTTGTTATCGAGGAAATTTTATTACACGATTATAGGGCAAAGGCAATGGGTGGAATCATCTTTGCAGCGGTTACCGCCGCCGCCGTTGAGCGTCTTGTATTAGGATCAAACCCAGTCTACCTCGTTGGTTTGCCACCTTTTGAGATTGACTGGTGGATGTTCATTTGTCTCCCCATTGGGGTATTAGGCGGTGTATTTTCTCATGTGTTTGTCTCAGGTTTACTGGGCACACGTAAAATATTTCAAAATTGGAAACAATGTCCTGACTGGGGAAAGCCCGCAATAGGTGGCTTGGCAATGGGCATTACAGGAACAATGGTTTTTGTAACCACGGGTCATGAAGGTATCTTTGGGCTAGGGTATAATGACTTTACTGATGCATTAAGCGGTAATATTTTTGGTATGACTTTGGTTGTGCTTTTTGTTGGGAAAATAATAGCCACCATATTAAGTTATTCATCCGGTGGAAGCGGGGGAATCATTGCACCATCGCTCTATATTGGCATGATGCTAGGTGGTTCGCTCGG
>JAGLDQ010000252.1 GCA_023145535.1 Cocleimonas sp.
TAACATCGACACCTTTTTCATTCAACTGATTAAATCGGCGCTTTGCCCTTTCTTCTGCTGATGCGGTTAAAAAAATCTTGGTTTGTGCCTCAGGGAATACAACAGTCCCCATATCTCTTCCATCAGCCACTAAACCAGGCGAAACTAGATAGTTTTTCTGCCGTTGCAAGAGTGCTTTGCGTACGCCTGCGTTAGCTGCTACCTGAGATGCCGCACAGCCACAATCCTCTGTGCGAATCGCTTGGCTGACATCCTCACCGTCTAAACGCACTTCAAGCCCCCCGCCCTCACAAGGTAAAAATACCGCATCCAATTTTTCTGCCAGTCCTGTCAAGTTTCTATCATCATCAAATGCAATTTCTTTTTTCTGTGCCGCCACGGCAACTAAACGATAAAGCGCGCCACTATCCAGTAATTGCCAGCCTAATATCTGTGCCACCCTCTCTGCTATTGTGCCTTTGCCAGATCCTGCTGGGCCATCAATTGTTAAAACGGGAAATTTATTCATAGTAAGATTTCTAGTATTATTTTGTTACAATCGAGCAATTATACTCGGTACACTTAAAACTTTAACTATTATTTATGCCTCTAAAACACGTCTTATTATCCGTATTTTGCTTTCTATTGATGCTCTCAATTCAAAATAGTAGTGCGGATGTCGTAAAACCTGCACTCATCGAAATTAGCGCCAATACAAATGGACACATTGATATTGAAATAAGAGCGAGCATAGAAGCCCTACTAACGGGCATTAATGGACGTTATAACAATACGAAAGAATCCCCCAATGCCGATCAATATGATGCCCTTAGAAAACTTAACAGTGAAAGCTTGGCACTTAAATTTGATCAATTTAAACAATCATTTTTGCTCAACATTCTTTTAAAAGACAATAAAAACAATCCCATTTCATTAACCATCAAATCCATTCGTATCCCTGAACCGGGTTATATAAAAGTCCCTCGTATTAGTCTAATAACACTGAGTGCCCAGCTCAATCGAGAAGTGCAATCATTGCAATGGTATTACCCACTTAAATTTGGTGATAATGCGGTACGTTTAAGACAGGTTAATGAAGTAGAACATCAATGGCACTGGTCTGAATGGCAATGGTTGCGAAAAGATCAATTTAGCGAGGCCTTTTCTCTTACTGAAATCTTCACTAAACGCCCACTACATCAAGTGATTATTGAATATATTGTGGTTGGTTTTGATCATATTATACCAATGGGACTAGATCACATTCTCTTTATATTAGGAATTTTTCTCCTCAATACACAGCTAAAACCATTAATACAACAAGTCACACTGTTTACCATTGCACATACCCTTACTTTGGGTTTATCCATCAATGGTATTCTTAGTTTACCCGCTAATATTGTCGAACCGCTTATTGCACTTTCGATCGCCTATGTGGGAATAGAAAATATAGTTGCTAACAAGCTCAATAAATTACGCTTATTGATCATTTTTTTATTTGGATTAATTCATGGCATGGGCTTTGCGAGCGCTTTGGCTGATTTTAATATGCCTGAGGGTACGTTTATTATCACGCTGATTAGCTTTAATGTAGGAGTAGAATTAGGGCAACTGACGATTATCGCCCTCGCTTATTTTAGCGTAACGCACTGGCTTAAAAATAAAGACGGGTATCACCGTGTGTTTGTGATTCCCGTCTCATTATTGATTTCATTTATTGGACTTTATTGGGCGGCTGAACGCTTAAACTTAATGTAGAGACCTCTTTCTAAAATCCTACCAACACTCATCTCTTACGCTCGCTGTTCCATAGCTTGTATGCGTTGTACTCTTAGCTGATTTAGCCCCTGTATTTGTTAATCTTAAGCCAGTGCATGAGCCATCATGAGCCTGTGGTTTTCCTGAAACAGGAGTAGCGCTTATCCTATAGGCAATACAGGATGTTGCCGATGTTCCTGTACAAGCAGCATCCGAATCGCCATTTGCTTTTAACGGCTCCAGTATCATTTTATAATCCCCTCCCTCACTAAAAACATCACCTGAAGCAAAACCCAATCCTCCTGCGGCCGCATTACCTGATAGTGCTTTTGCATAACTTAAATTCTGCACATAATAACTTTCTTGTAATTGTGCAATACGCATTAACTCTACTTTTGCAGAGGTGCGTTTACTTTTTTGCACTTGTTTCATATAAGAAGGATAGGCTATAGAGCTAATAATTCCTAAAACAGCGACGGTGATCATCAATTCTAATAAGGAAAAACCTGTTTGCACCGTTTTTTTATTATTCATGTTTATATACTCAAATTATTAATTAGATCTTAGCGTGGTGGTATGAAGTGCAGGCCCATATCTAACGACACCTAGCGTATGATTTGCCCTAGCACCTGTTCCGCTCAACGTGGTTCTCACTACAATATCAAACCCCTGACAAGCAACGCCTCCTGCTTTTTCAGAAACGGTGGTTGAAGTCGCAACGGATGTTATCGGACACTTTCGATAGCCTTGCCATGCGATATTAACCTCTGACTTCAGCCCCCCCTTTGATGCAACCTCAACAGGTAGATCAACACTTGGTACATCAATTGTTCGACTAGGAATATTATTATCAGCTTCTGTTGTGTAATGAATATTGGCAGTCTTTGCTAAAGCCGACTCAGCACCTTGGAATACCAGCATTGTAAACAGTGAGTTTCCTGTTATTTTTGTCCCAATACCTGCTGTTTTCACGGCACTAATCCCGACAATTGTCAAAATCAATAAAATGACCATTGACCAAATTAAAATAGCGCCTTTTTGCTTATGATTGTTTTTCAAACGATTAATTAACTTCATAATTGAACATTCCTAAGGCGTATAACGGTAGAAAAAACAGCATGCTGATACTTATCATTAACAGTAAGCGTAGTATTATCAAGCAATGTAAATGATTTTGACTCTTTCTGTTTTTTAACTTTACTGAGAGAGCGCACTAGAATAGCTAATTGCACACTAAGAACACGCCCCCATGAGCCAACATTAGCAGCATTAACATATTGATCCACCTGATTATCTGCATCATTATCCACACCGTATAAGACTTGCAGATTTTCAACACCTTCAGCAATCTCAACTAACGCATCACTTCTTGAACCCACACAATTTAAAACAGGAATATTGTCTGCATTGACTCCGACGGAAAAATGATTGTAAATTTTTGAAGCCTCAACCGTACCCACGCCTCCTACCTGACAAGCCGTTGGTAACTGCGTTCCTGAACAGTCTCTATTTAGATTAGAATCACCAATATACACAACGCCAATAGAGTCTCCTGTGCTATTATTTTCTGTCTTCTTATCCTTAAAAAGTGAAACATCGACGACATTATTTTCTCCGCCACAACTGGCTGTAATAATATCAGAAGTGATAAAACGATCATCTCCAGCCAGTGGACTTGCATTGATGGAAACATATCCTGTATGTTCAATAATTTGAGTTAAAATTTCCAATGCGGCTCGCCCATTATCTTCTAGTGTTAAATATTGAGTTTGAGCCAGTGATGATCGCTGAGAACTAAAATATACCGTTGCTGTACCTACGGATAGTAAGATTCCAAGTACCATTGCAATCATCATTTCAAGTAAAGAAAGGCCAGTCTGTTGTCGTTTATTCATGGCGAAATCACCGTATTTAAGCTAATTGAACGGGGCAAAGCACTCTTGCCATCCCCCTCTTTTCCGAGTACTCGCTCATCCCAATTTACGCTAAAGTTAATCCCTTCATTGCAAGTGCCTACACCAGCAGAACAAGCAATTTGAATTGACCCATTACCTAATGAACCACGAATACCACCTAAATGTGCCGCATCATAACCACAAATCGTATGATATAAGTCACTCTTTGCCAGTTCTTCTGAACTACAAGAGGCCATACCATTTTCACAATTTTTACTCAAAGTTACGCTACAGTTATAGTTAGAACTATCAAGAATGCTATAATCATCATCAAAAACAGCCTGTGCATTCGAGCGCATACGCTCTAGTAATCCTTTCATTAAACCACTGGCTTGGGCTTGCTGAAAAGCATGAGTACTACCTTTCATTGCAACTATTTGCATTCCCACAACACCGAGCAGACCTATTGAAATAACCAGAGTGGCCATCATAGATTCGATTAAACTGACACCAAGTTGATGCTTGAAGGAAGACAATTTCATTATCACTACGCCTCTATATTTTGAGTTTTTTATATTTAGGGCAAATGTACTTTTCCAGAGTATATACAAGCGATACGTGCTTTTTTATTAATAAGAGTAATTTATAGACAAATGGTAACTAGCCTTAATAAAAACGCTTAATAATTAACCTTTCACATGTCCTCCAGAGGATAAAATGCTCTATTGACAGGTAGATAATTAGTTTTATACTTAAAATAAGAAAACTCTAATAAACTAATGCAGAATAAATTATGACTGAATCCATATTATTTGAATCCCAGACAAAGCATTTAAACGATCTAACAACAGAGCAAATAGTCAACTTGCAATATGAGACAAGCCAACAATTAGGACTTCATCCTTATTTTTCTGATCCAATGAAGGGAGGTGGTAATACACCTCAAGTTGCTATTATTCCAGCGGGTCTATTCGAAATGGGATCAAATGAAAATGAATTTGGGCATTACAAAGAGGAATATCCACAGCACTATATTCAAATACGCAAGCCATTTGCAATAGGTCGATATACCGTTACAGCCCTAGATTTTGAAAAATTTAAACAAGAGACAGAATGGCATCAACGTCCAGAATTATTATGGGCAAGGGGAAATGAACCTGTTATGAATATTCGCCTTTCTGATATGAAATTATATTTGGAATGGCTAAGTGAACAAACAGGGAAGACTTATCGGCTACCAACCGAAGTCGAGTGGGAGTATGCGGCAAGAGCTGGAACCAACACCGCCTTTCATTTTGGAGAAACGGTTAGCTGTAAAGAGGTACATTTTGATTCAACAGCACCTTATGAAGAAGCTCGCCAGAAGAAAAAATGGTTTTTACCCCGTTGTTTTCCCATACCAAAAGCCATTCCTGTTGGTAATAAACCAGCTAATAACTGGGGCTTACATGAAGTGCATGGCAATGTTTGGGAGTATACCAGTAGCCGCTGGAGAAATTCACATTTGAATACAAACCGTGATGGAACAGAAAGTAGCACCTCAAACAGTTCTTGGTATGTCACAAAAGGAGGTTCATGGTTTGATCCTGCCATTCTATCTAGAAG
>JAGLDQ010000253.1 GCA_023145535.1 Cocleimonas sp.
GCCAAATGATAATTAATCTTGAAGGGTTCAATCCACGGCACTAGCTCTACGAACTGCATGTCCGCAGTCCCCACTGTAAATTGCGTCCAGAGTGGAATACTGAGCAAAAAGGTAAGTACACTCACCGCCAATGCTAACGGACGCGCGACTCCTTTGTCGGGGGAAAATAAGACAAGAAACCCGCCAATAATCGGCAGCCACACTAAGATGCTAAGCAAATAACCATCAAACATGCTTCACCCCACCAAATATCAACCAACTTACAATAAACAACACACCAATAATCATAGCAAAGGCGTAGTGATATAAATAACCTGTCTGAAGTTGGCGGATAATTCCTGAGAACCAGCCAACCAATTTTGCTGAACCATTGACAACAACCGTATCAATCACAAAGCGATCTCCTGCTTTAAATAATCCTTTACCGAGTGCCAGCGCACCGCCTGCAAATACCCGTTGATTAAAATCATCGGCATAGTATTTTTTATCCAACAAGGTATGTAACCAACGGAATTTATTATAGAAAAATTCTGCGATTGCTTGATTTTTCATATAGATATACCAAGCACTCCCCAGACCTGCCATCGCTAACCAGAAGGGAGGCTGCATCATACCGTGCAATACAAAACCAAAGATACCGTGATAACCTTCTTTCAAATCTGCAATGGCATGATGCGAATCAGCAACCGTAATTACCCCATTAAAGAAGTCACCAACAACCATGGGGTACACAAAGTAACCTGCCAATACCGATGGAATTGCCAAGGCTACCAATGGAACTGTAACAACCCATGGCGACTCTTTTAGGTGTGATTTTGTATGATCATCCATACGTTCTTCGCCGTGGAAAACAAGGAAGAACATTCTAAAACTATAAAATGCCGTCACAAACACACCCAACAACACCATCACATAGGCATAACCTGCTGCGCCTAGTTCTGAGTGATGTACCGCTTCAATAATCATATCTTTAGAGAAGAAGCCTGAGAAAAATGGGAAACCAATCAATGCCAGCGAACCGATTAACGATGTCCAATAGGTAATCGGCATATATTTCTTTAGCCCCCCCATTTTGCGAATATCTTGCTCATGATGCATCGCGATAATCACAGAACCTGCGGCTAAGAACAACAGTGCCTTAAAGAAGGCGTGCGTCATTAAGTGGAATACACCTGCGCTATAAGCGGATGCACCCAGTGCGACTGTCATATAACCAAGCTGCGATAAAGTTGAATAAGCAACCACACGCTTAATATCATTTTGCACAATACCAATCAGCCCCATAAAGAAAGCCGTGGTTGCACCAATCACCAGTACAACATTTAATGCCATATCCGACAATTCAAAAATAGGCGACATACGCGATACCATAAAGATACCGGCGGTCACCATCGTGGCGGCGTGGATTAGTGCTGAAATAGGGGTTGGGCCTTCCATTGAATCAGGAAGCCAGACATGTAACGGAACTTGTGCCGATTTACCCATTGCCCCAATAAATAAGAGAATCGCCGTAACGGTCATCAATGACCATTCCTGCCCTGGAATCAGGGTAATCGTAAGGTCTTGAATAGTCGGTAAGGCCTTAAAGACTTCAACATAGTCAAGTGAACCGGTATATGCATAGATTGCACCAATACCCAGTAGAAAACCAAAATCACCCACTCTATTCACTAAAAATGCTTTCATATTAGCAAAGATAGCGGTATCACGCGTTGACCAGAAACCAATCAATAGATAAGACACCAAGCCTACAGCTTCCCAGCCAAAGAATAACTGCATAAAGTTATTCGACATCACCAGCATGAGCATTGAGAAGGTAAACAATGAAATATAGCTAAAGAAGCGCTGATAACTGTTATTACCCGCTTTACTTGTCTTCGGCCAATTATGCTCATCGTCTGACATATAACCAATGGTATAAATATGCACCATTAGAGAAACGAAGGTGACCACAACCATCATCATTGACGTTAGATTATCAATAAGAAAGCCAACTTCAAGGGTCATTCCTTCGACTTCCATCCACGTATAGACAGACCCGTTATACGTATTGCCCCCTAAAGCAATATGGACAAAAACATAAGCGGAGAGTAAAAAAGCAATACCAACCCCAGCAAGGGTGGCTGTATGCGCGCCTTTACGACCAATAACACCACCCAAAAAACCTGCAATCATTGATCCAATCAAAGCAGAAAGCGGAATGGCAAGATAGATAAGTTCCATGATCATTACCCCTTCATTTGATCAAGTTCTTGCACATTAATCGTGCGACGATTTCTAAAGAGAACAACGAGTATGGCTAAACCAATCGCTGCTTCAGCCGCCGCAACGGTAAGGATAAAGAAGACAAACACCTGTCCTGCCATATCCCCTAAATAATGTGAAAAAGCAATAAAGTTCATATTCACCGCCAATAGCATCAACTCGATACACATCAGCAGAATAATCATATTTTTACGGTTTAGGAAGATGCCTGCAACACTGATAGAAAATAGCAAGCCTCCTAATATGAGAAAGTGCGATAAAGGGATCATTTACAATTTCTCCTCGGTTTTCATTTTAACGATACGTAAACGATCGCTACTCTTAGTGCGAACTTGTTCCGTAATATTTTGATGTTTGGTAAGGTCATTACGCTTGCGCATAGTCAATGAAATAGCGGCAATAATTGCCACCACTAAAATCACCGCCGCAAGCTCAAAAGGATAGACATATTCGGTGTAAAGAATCTCACCGAGTGCTTCGGTGTTGCTATAGTCAGCCGGCATCGCGTCGGGAATAGCCATGGTAAAGACATCAGAACTGACCACCAAAATAATCTCAGCAGCGATAACAACCGCAACTAAAATACCCAATGGTAAATAGCGAATAAAGCCTTCTCGCAAAGGATCAATATTAATATCGAGCATCATAATGACAAATAAGAACAGCACCATCACCGCGCCAACATAAACCAGCACTAAGACCACGCCTAAAAACTCAGCTTCCAACAGAATCCATGTCGCTGCACTGGTGAAAAAAGCCAAGATTAAAAATAATGCGGCATAAACGGGATTACGTATTGTCACCACGCCCACGGCGGAGACAACGGTAACCGTTGCAAACACATAAAAGATGAACAGCTCAAATGTCATTTATAGATTCTCTATCAGTGGCTCTAGCGGTAAGGCGCATCGGCTTCTTTATGCTTTGCAATTTCTGCTTCATATTTATCACCAAAGGCAAGTAAGACTTCTTTTGTTTTGACATGCTCGCCACGCTCTTCAAAGTGATACTCAAAAATATGCGTTTCTACAATGGCATCCACAGGACAAGCTTCTTCGCAAAATCCGCAATAGATACACTTAAACATATCAATATCATATCGCGTGGTTCTGCGTGAGCCATCACCGCGCTCTTCTGAGTCAATCGTAATCGCTAATGCAGGACAAGCTGCTTCACATAATCGACAGGCAATGCAACGCTCTTCGCCATTAGGATAACGACGCAATGCGTGATGCCCACGAAAACGGGGCGACATGGGGGTTTTTTGCTCAGGATACTGAATCGTAATCTTACGTTTAAAGAAGTACTTACCTGTAATACTTAACCCTTGAAGCAACTCAAATAACGTAAAGGTTTTTATAAAATGTTTGATTGATGCAATCATTTCCACGGCTCCCATCCTAGACCTATGGCTATTCCTTCGCCAAATATCCAAATCAATGTAACAGGGATTAAAATTTTCCAGCCTAAGCGCATAATTTGGTCATAGCGATAACGCGGGAACGTTGCTCTAAACCAGAGATACAACACCAAGAAGAAAAAGGCTTTCATAAACAACCAGTGAATGCCATCCCCTAAAATAAAGCCTAGCACTGGAATATCGGCAAATAGATTGCCAAAGGGAGATAACCAGCCCCCAAGAAATAATAAAACCGTTAACACTGAAATCAGCAGCATGCTGGCATATTCAGCAAGGAAGAAGAGCGCAAATGCCATCCCTGAATACTCAACGTGGAAACCAGCCACGATTTCTGACTCACCTTCTGCCACATCAAAGGGCGCACGGTTTGTTTCTGCCACACCGGCTATAAAATAAACGACTAACAAGCCAAACAAAGGCCACATAAACCAGTTTTGAATACCGCCAGATTGTGCATTCACAATATCACTGAGATTCAAGCTTCCTGCTGCCATTAAAACGCCAACTAAAGCAAAACCCATTGCAATTTCATAAGCAACAACCTGTGCACCAACCCGCATAGAACTTAAAATTGCATACTTTGAATTTGATGCCCAACCCGCAAGGATAATACCAAAGACATCCAGAGAGGTAATCGCTAAGACAAATAATAGCCCCGCATTAATATCCGATAATACGCCACCCTCCCAGAAAGGAATCACAGCCCATACTGCTAAAGCGGGTGCTAATGCCAACATAGGCGCAATAAAGAAGACCGCTTTATTTGCCTTAGTCGGCGTAATGATCTCCTTAAACATCAGCTTTACAACATCAGCGATGGGTTGTAGCCAGCCCTTTGGGCCGACTCGATTTGGGCCACAACGTACTTGCATATAACCAATAATTTTGCGTTCTGCAAAAGTGGTATACGCGACGGCTAAAATAACAGGAAGTAAGATAGCAACAATCTTTAGCAGAATCACAATAACGATCCGCAAAGCTTCTGGCACACTTTCCCAAATTGCGATTAAACTATCCAAAATAAATAACTCTCTGTAAAAGCCTGTACGTATTATCAATACAGGCTATGTTTTTAAAACACTCTCTCTCGCGAAGGAAGAGAATAGGATTATCTTATCAATCATAGGGGTTGCCTATTTCTTCCACCTACACCTTTATTTCACTTCCTTCTAAATAGCGCTAATTTTAATAGTTCCATAAGATGTTCCTAAACTAGCGGATACTTCCGTTCCTTCAGGAATCAAAACACAACCCTCTGGAATACGACTATCAACCATAACCTTTACAGTAGCCGTTGCGTTATCTTGACTTATGTTAACGTCCATACCCGTTTGTAGCCCTAATGTTTCAGCATCCTTTAGATGTAACCGTACTGTTGCTTCATCGTCCAAGCTTTTATGTAGCGCGGCGGCCCTTCTAACCAAGGAGTCGCTACAATACATAGCACCTCCTGAAATTCTTTGTAAACCATTACCAACGTTCTGCTTTTGATAAAGCTGCATTAACTCAACGGCTTTCGGATCAGTAACAACAGCAACTTTTTGCTGTAATTCATCACGGACTTCTTGCGATGAAATATAGTCAAAGCCTTCGACCTCCAGCACATTACCCAGCACACGTAACACTTTCCATGCTGGACGCGCATCACCCAGTGATGGTGCAGCGCCTGCAAAACTTTGCCAATGACCTTCCGCATTCACAAAGGTACCTGATGTTTCCCCAAAACTTGAGGCTGGCAGCAAAATATCGGCATAGGATTTAAGCGACTCACTGGCATAAGGTGTAATCGCAACGACACACTCCACCTTCTTCATTGCTGACATTGCTTGTTGTGGATCAGCGCAATCAAATTCTGGCTCTACATCCAGCAAAACAACCATCTTTAAGGCATTAGAAAGCATTTCGCCTGCATTTTTGCCTATTTTGTCAATCGACTCACCTGCCGCTTGACGATGAGGAACAGCACCTGCAAGCCATGCGCCTGCGCTATTAGCTGACTCTACTAAGGAGCCACATTTTGCCCCTGTATTCTCAGCAATCGTCAACGATAACGCGCGTAAAGCAGAATACTGTGGATGCGAAACAGCCAAATTACCGGTCAAAACAAGCGCATTGTCCGCTTGTTTTAAATATTCCGCTATTTGCTTTTCAACATCGCTTGGCACTAAGCCATCAACTAAATCTTCTAAAGCCGTCGGAATAGTACCGCTAGCTAAGGCGATGCCCGCCAGTTTTTCCAACATGACCGTTGCATTGCCAGTTAACTGCGCGGCAACATCATAATTAAACTCAACCTCACGCGGATTAACCGTCATAATCTGCGCGCCTTTTAAAGCGGCTTTACGTAAACGATGATTCAACATCGGTTGTTCTTTACGTATATGAGAGCCCACTAACAAAACGGCATTTTGCTGTTCTAAATCGGCAATACTGACACCAAGTGTTGGCGCTAACGGGGCAACATCTTGATCATAAAAATCGCTTTGACGTAGGCGGTGATCAATATTATTCACCCCTACCCCACGTAATAATTTTTGTAATAAATACTGTTCTTCAATCGTCGCGCGAGGAGAAACTAAAGCACCAATCTGATCTTTATACATGGCTTTAATTAACTCCGCAACGGAGTCCAGCGCACCTGCCCAATCAATTTTCCGCCAAACACCATCTTTTTTAATCAAGGGCGTTTGTAAGCGATCTTCCGCATAAATTCCTTGATAACTAAAACGATCACGATCAGAAATCCAACATTCGTTGACAGCATCATTTTCAGCCGCAACCACGCGGATTATTTTATTTTTATAGGTATGTAGATTGACATTTGAACCAACACTATCATGCGAGGCAATTGAAGCCGTTTGTAACACATCCCAAGGACGTGCTTGATAGCGTGAAGG
>JAGLDQ010000254.1 GCA_023145535.1 Cocleimonas sp.
TCTTTTTGAGCGGCTAATGCATCCTTAGAGCGTGTCCACACTTTCATGCCATCATTAACAGGCGTTGCACAAGCGGGCATTGGCTTCGGTGCATTTTCAACTTCAACCAAACACATACGGCAATTTGCCGCAATCGATAGTTTTTTGTGGTAACAAAAGCGAGGGATATGAATACCCGCATCATCGGCTACTTCAATCAGCATTGCGTCAGGCTTAACCTCAAGCTTATTAGCATTGATTTCGATTGTGATTAACGTTTCACTCATCTGATTATCCTGACTTTACCATTGAGCAACCATGCTCAACGTAATAAACGAATTCTTCTCTGAAGTGCTCTACAAAGCTCCACACCGGCATTGCTGATGCTTCGCCGAGTGCACAAATAGTTCGACCTTCAATTTTATGGGCGATATTACTTAGATTATCAATATCTTCCAGCGTTCCTTTACCTTCAATGATGCGCGTTAAGATACGGTATAACCAACCCGTTCCCTCACGACAAGGCGTACATTGACCGCAGGACTCAGAGAAATAAAAGCGCGAAATACGGCGTAATAATTTGACCATATCGGTGGTTTCATCAATCACCATCACCGCCCCTGAGCCAAGATAAGAACCTGCTTTTTGAATGGTGTCATAATCCATCGTTAACTTCATCGCAACATCAGCAGGCATCACAGGTACCGATGATCCACCTGGAATAATCGCTTTTAGTTTATTCCCATTTCGCATACCACCTGCTAGCGCTAATAGCTCACTAAAGGGCATGCCTAACGGGACTTCGAAGTTACCTGGATTATTTAAGTGCCCTGACATGGAAAATAGTTTTTCACCGCCAGAGTTTTCGACCCCTAAGTCTCTAAACCACTCGCCACCGTTACGTAAAATAACAGGGATAGAGGATAAGGTTTCGGTATTATTAATCGTCGTTGGACGACCGTACAAACCAAAGCTAGCAGGAAAAGGGGGCTTAAAACGAGGCTGTCCTTTTTTACCTTCTAATGATTCTAGTAAAGCCGTTTCTTCGCCACAAACATAAGCGCCTGCACCTAATGAGCCATACAAATCAAAATCAATGCCTGTACTTTGAATATTTTTGCCTAAGTAACCTGCGTCATAGGCTTCTTTTACAGCGGCTTCAAAGCGGATCGATGGCTCATCCATAAATTCGCCACGCATATAGTTGTAGCCAACCGTTGCGCCAATGCAATAACCTGCTATCGCCATACCTTCGACTAAGGCATGTGGATTAAAACGCAAAATATCACGATCTTTACAAGTACCAGGCTCCGATTCATCGGAGTTACAAACAATATATTTTTGCCCTGGCATATTGCGAGGCATAAAGCTCCACTTTAAGCCTGTAGGGAACCCCGCACCGCCACGACCTCGCAAACCTGATGTTTTAATAATATCGATGACATCATCAGGACTGGTTTCTTCTTTAATGATTTGTTGCCACATCTTATAACCACCCTCTTTCAGGTAGCTCTCTAAGGTATGCGCATCATCACCGTATTTTTTTGTTATGAAGCAAACTTGATCAACCATCGCCCTTACTCCAACCCGTCCAGAATTTCATCCACTTTTTCAAGCGTCAGACCTTCGTAATAAACATGATTTACCTGCATCATCGGTGCACCACAACAAGCGGCTAAACATTCTTCTTCTATTTTAAAGAAGAACTTTTTGTCGGGTGTTGTTTCACCCATTTTAATGCCCAGCTTTGATTCAATATGGCTCACGATGTCATCGGAGCCATTTAACATGCAAGACACGTTGGTACACACAGAGATACTATGTCGCCCTGCTGATTTCTCATCCAACTCAAACATGGAATAAAAACTAGCCACTTCATAAACCGCTATATTGGGTAAGCTAAGATACGCGGCGACGGCATCCATTTTTTCTCGGGAGACATAATGATCTTCATGCATCACCGCACGCAAAGCGGCTAATAAGGCTGATTGCGCTTGCTCTTTAGGATAACGCGTTAACCATGCGTCAATATCATCGCGCTCATGTTGCGTTAGTATGGCAGCCGCATCTTTTGATGCGCTTCTCATATCTTGTATTTTTACCGTTCCTACCGTGGTTTCACTCATCGATCCACCTCACCGAAGACAATATCCATCGTTCCAATAATGGTGACAACATCTGCCAACATATGACCCTTCGTTAGCTCATCCATTGCTGACATATGAGCAAAACCTGGGGCGCGAATTTTTAAGCGATACGGTTTATTCGCACCATCTGAGACAATATAACAACCAAACTCACCTTTAGGATGTTCAATCGCGGCATAGGCTTCACCTTCTGGCAAACAATACCCTTCGGTAGCAATTTTAAAGTGATGAATCAATGCTTCCATATCAGACTTCATTGCGGTACGTGCAGGCAATGACACCTTACTATCATCCACCGTTACAGGGCCTGGGTTTTTGTTAAGCCAGTCAACACATTGTTTGATGATTTTATTGGATTGGCGCATCTCTTCAATACGCACTAAATAGCGATCATAACTATCGCCGTTCGTCCCGACAGGAATGTCAAACTCCATTTTATCGTAGACTTCATACGGCTGTTTTTTACGCAAATCCCATTCAATACCAGAACCCCGTAGCATCGCACCTGTTAGCCCCAGTTGCAGGGCGCGTTCAGGTGAAACAATACCAATATCAACTAAGCGTTGTTTCCAAATACGATTATCCGTTAACAGTGTTTCGTACTCATCCACATACTTGGGGAAGCGCTCGGTAAAGTTTTCAATGAAATCTAAAACTGACCCCCCACGGTTAAAATTGAGTCGCTTGACATCAGCGGCACTATTCCAACGTGATTCTTCAAATAATGGCATAGTATCGGGCAAATCACGATACACGCCACCTGGACGATAATAGGTTGCATGCAACCGCGCACCTGATACGGCCTCATAGACATCCATTAAGTCTTCGCGCTCACGAAAGGCGTACAAAAACATCGTCATTGCACCAACATCTAACGCATGTGCGCCAATCCATAACAGGTGATTAAGAATACGCGTAATTTCATCGAACATGACACGGATATACTGTGCGCGAATAGGCACTTCAATATCCATCATTTTTTCGATTGCCATCACGTAAGCATGTTCATTACACATCATCGAGACATAATCGAGACGATCCATATAACCAATTGAATGGTTATAGATTTTACTTTCTGCTAGTTTTTCAGTGCCACGATGCAGCAGACCAATATGCGGATCAGCACGCTCAATGACTTCGCCATCCATTTCTAGCACAAGGCGTAATACACCATGTGCGGCGGGATGGGCAGGACCAAAGTTTAAAGTAAAGTTGCGAATTTCAGGCATTAATCATTCGCCTCCGACGCGGCTTCTGATGGGCGAATAACACGCGGGGTAACCACACGAGGTTCGATAGAAACCGGTTCATAAATAACACGCTTTAATTCATCGTCATAACGCATTTCAACCTGCCCTTCTAAGGGGAAATCTTTTCTAAAGGGGTGACCCACAAAACCATAGTCTGTCAAAATACGACGCAAATCAGGGTGATTTGTAAAGAGAATACCGTACAGGTCAAATGCCTCACGTTCAAACCAGTTTACACCATTCCATATATCGGTTAATGAGGCGACTGTTGGCATTTCATTGTCATCACAATAGACTTTAAGACGTAGACGCTTATTGTTTTTCACTGACAACAAATGTATCACTACCGCAAAACGTTTGCCATCAAAACTATCCGTTGCAGACTGCTGATCGAAATCAAACAAATCATCACTTTGGCGCTTAACACCACGACTAAAACTAGACCCTTCGGCATCCCATTCTGAATCCCCGTAAGTTAGATAATCAACCCCACAAAGATCAATTAAAATTTCAAAATCATGCGTATCACGTAACGCCGTTGCTACACTGAGAAGATCATTCGGTGCAACTTCAATAGTCAATTCTTTAAAGGCAATTTTCGAAGATTGCACTGCATCACCTAGCGCATCCTCTAATGTCGTTTGCAGGGTTTGCAAACCAGAAGCTGTATTACTCATTTAAGCTTCCACCTTCCGCGCAAAGTGATTGGTACGCTTTATTTTATTCTGCAATTGAATTAAACCATAAAGCAATGCTTCTGCCGTTGGTGGACAACCTGGAATATAGACATCAACAGGAATAACGCGGTCACAACCACGAACCACCGCATAAGAATAGTGATAATAACCCCCACCATTCGCACAAGAACCCATTGACACGACCCAACGTGGCTCTGCCATTTGGTCATAGACCTTGCGTAATGCCGGTGCCATTTTATTGGTCAACGTCCCTGCAACAATAATCAAATCAGATTGACGCGGGCTTGGACGGAATAGGATGCCAAAGCGATCCATATCATACCGCGACGCACCTGCTTGCATCATCTCAACCGCACAACAGGCCAAACCAAACGTCATTGGCCAAAGCGAGCCAGTACGCGCCCAGTTAATCACTTTATCCGCAGAGGTGGCTAAGAATCCAGACTCCTGAAGTCCTTTACTTTCTACTCCCACTCTAATGCTCCTTTTTTCCACTCATAGATAAATCCAATAATAAGAATCCCCAAAAAGATAGCCATTGAGATCAAACCGAACAGTCCAATTTTATCCAGTACAATAGCCCAAGGGAAAAGAAAGGCGATTTCCAGATCGAAGATAATAAAGAGAATGGCAACGAGATAGTAACGTACATCAAACTTCATACGTGCATCATCAAATGCTTCAAAGCCACATTCAAACGGGGAATTTTTCGCCTCATCAGGATTACTCTTACCTAATAAAGCGCCTAAAATCAGCAAGACCATTGCAAGTCCAAAACCGACTCCTAGAAAGATAAGGATAGGCAAATATGCTGCTAACATTGTCATGTTTGTTCAACCACCTAGATATGATGAATACGATCTTATTATGAAAAAAAGCAAACCCAAATGCTATATCACTAAAGCAGTAAGATCGTTGTTATAAATCTTTTGTCTTATGAATTACCGTTCATTAAATACACAGCCCCAAGAGCAATTCATTCAACAGACAATTATTTTGTGGAACTGAATATACACTTAATCCTATCCACACCTCAAGGCTGAACAGGCATATTTATTATCTTTTTTTAGTTGACAAAACTAATTTTGAATAAAAATAATTGACTATCTTTTACACTTCAAGCCATACCAACAAACCAACCATAACCTCTAAGCAGATGATAAACAATGCATTAATAAATATAGCTAATCAGTAATCATTTGTAAAATTAATCACAAAATTCTCGCTCATTAAAATAAGCGTCCAGTCAAACCACTCACTATCTATCCATTATAAACGTCAAATTTATGACCTTAAACGCACCAACTAAAAAACACCGCCAATATCAGGTGCTTCCCACACGGCTCGTTGCCCATCAGCATAAGGGTTATCGGACTGACAACCTTTTGGATAGTTTTTTTCAGGATTAAGAAAGCGCCGCACAATATCTTTTGCACAAGACACATTGTACAAAACGGCATGACCCGATGCTTGAAATTCATGGTATTCACTATTAGGCAAACGGGTTGCAACGGCTTTGCTCCATTTCACGGGGGTGGCACTATCTAATTGCCCTGCTAGTATTAACGTTGGCTTATCTGAGACCACAGGTTGGTGAAAATTATCATGACTCTCTTCTTTCCCCCAAATATTACAAAAATCATCATCAAGAGCCGCCAATTGCCAACGTCTTAGTGTAGGATAATATAAGTATTTTTCATTGATATTAGTGACATAGGCTTGCTTGTTTTTTATTTCATTTTCATTACACTCAACCTCCATATAAACAGGATTACTAAACGTTTCGTCGAGCATCATATCCAATGAACCTTGGGCTAGATATTGCAGTGCATCACGACTGCCTGCATGGAATGATTGAATAACATTAGGCACCGTTACCGCACTATTAATATCATAACCTGCGTCATAGAGTAGGGAAAAAAAGCGTGAGGGTGTCATGACAAACGTAACAGGCTGTTTATTATAGTCTAAAGTCAGCGTGATGGGTTTATCTCGTAAGCGGCGCAGAATCGTATAAAGTTTTTTGTGTAATTCTGAATATTGCAAGGCGCAGGTAGGTTCATCTTCACAGGCTTTAATCATCCCTTCTACCGCACTGAGATAAAGGTCTGGCATCGTCTCTTCGCCATCAATCTCTTGCGGATAGACGGAGTCTAATATCATTGATGCAACCTGATTAGGATAGCGGCGCGCTACCTCTAATGCTAAACGTGTGCCATAAGATGTACCGTATAAATGCCATGATTTAATTTTTAATAAGTCAGCCAAATCCGCTATATCATGAGCACCTCTAATGGTACCAAGATGCCGCAATGCGCTTAGCTTCGGTTTATCTTCAGCAAGTCGTCGATAACACTGTTGCAGTATCGAATACCCTATTTTTGCTTCTTTTTCAGGCTCTAGATTACGCGCAAGTACTTTCAAGGAGTCCTGAAAAAAATTCTCGCAATGCAAAGATGGCTGGCTCAGACCTGTGCCTCTTGAATCATATAAAACAATATCATGCTGCCAATTATTTTTTTCGATTGTTGGTAACCAAAATTTATTAATTGCGTCCTGATCAAGCCATGCAGAAGCCCCTGGCCCACCTGAAATATTAAGCACAGGATGCTTGCTATTGCGCCATAAAGAATCACGCACAATAACCACGGGAAGACGAAAAAGTGAATCCCCCTGTTCTTCTCTAGTACTCAGATAACCACATTCAACACGCTTAATTTTAAAGCCAAAGAACCATGCATTCGGTCGAAACCCTTGGGGAAAATAGGAAGATTCAAACCAGCATTCAGCAGGCTCATAGCGAGCGCCACTGGCTAACTCATTTTGCGTATTTTTTAACAAATAGGGATAACTTACGGTTGCAACGAACAGTAAGACAAGGAGTACAATAACAAGAACGGATAATAATTTTTCCATTAGCCAGACGGTAATGGAGACGCATATTTATTTTCCAGTAATTGGAAAACGGCCAATAACCCCATTGCTTCTCCCCCTTTAGGACGACCAACACGATGACGGTTATTCCACGCCATCATATCAAAGTGCACCCATTGTGTGTGTTTATCAATAAATTCGTTAAGATATAAAGCAGCTGTAATCGCACCACCGAAACCCTGCGGTGAGCTATTCAACAAATCCGCGATATCACTGTCTAAATAATTGCGGTATGGCTGATGCATTGGTAATTGCCAGACCAATTCATCAACTTGTGCAGATGCCTGATTAATGTCGGCGGTTAAGGTGTCATTATTCGTGAAAAATGCAGGTATTTCAGTGCCGACCGCAACACGCGCAGCGCCTGTCAGCGTGGCAAAATCAATGATTAAATCAGGATTACTTTCACCTGCTTTCGTTAGCGCATCACATAAAACCAGCCGACCTTCTGCATCGGTATTGTCTATTTCCACCGTTTTTCCTGCGCGTGTTTGCAAGACATCCCCTGGACGAAATGAATCACTAGAAATCGCATTATCCGCCGCCGAAACCAAGACCTCCATGCGAATTGGCAATTCAAGCGCCATTATTAATTGTGCCAACCCCAAAACATGCGCTGCACCGCCCATATCCTTTTTCATAAAGCGCATAAATTGCGACGGCTTTAAATCTAATCCGCCCGTATCAAAACAAACGCCCTTACCCACTAAGCTCACTTTTGGATGCGACTTATCCCCCCATTTCAAACAAATCAAACGTGGCTCATGTTTGCTTGCACGCCC
>JAGLDQ010000255.1 GCA_023145535.1 Cocleimonas sp.
GAAGAAATTTTGTCGTATAGTTTAACGAGCGATGACTCCATATCCTCGCCAACAACAAACTGTACCGTGACCATTGCTTGCTCATGCATTGAAGCAGAGTAAACATGATCAATGCCGGTCATTTCAGTTAAAATCCCTTCTAATGGGCGCGCAATCAACGATTCAACTTCTGTTGCTGAAGCCCCAGGATATTGAACAAAAATATCGGCCATGGGTACCGAAACTTGAGGGTCTTCTTGTCTTGGGGTAATCATTAAACCAAGAATACCAATTGCTAAAAAGGCAAAAAGGAGAAGAGGAGAAAGGGGAGAGGTAATAAAAGCTTTAGCGGTTTTTCCTGCAATACCTAGATGCTTTTTGTTTTCTTCCAGCTTTTCCTGACTATATTGATTTTCGGATTGTTCACTCATGGGGATAATCTACATTGGGAGTTGATATTTAACCAAACATCTGCACTAAAAAAAGCACAGATTTATCACGTCAATCTTTATTGCTTAGCCATATTTGCATTAGGCATCCAACCAGACAATGCACCTGAAGGAGGGTTATCAACCACTTTTTCACCCATTTTCACCCCCGTTATCACTTGTACTCTGCCATTTTCTTGATCAACACCAAGACGCAGTAAACGTAATTTTGTTGTATTTTCGGCTTTATCAAACACTAAGACACTGGGTAAACTGCGTCCCTTGATTAACGCGGTCTTTGGAATCGTAATAACGGCTTGTCCAATCCCATTACCATCAGGTAAAAATAGTTCGGCATACATGCCAGGAGAGGCATTAATCCCTGTTTTTAGATCAAACTTAACCACAACAGTATGACGCGCCGCATCTGCAACTGGATGAATCTGGGCAATTCTTGCTTGACTCTTACGTCCACCAATTTTCACAGGAATAATCATTCCTTTTTTCAAACTAGAAACCAACACTTCAGGAACATCGGCTTTAGCGCGCAAATATTTGACGAACCCAAACTCTAATAGTGGTTGACCTGGTTGAACGGTATCCCCCTCTTCCACCATTTTCTTTAAAATCATTCCTTCAAAGGGGGCGACAGAATTTGCATTTTTTAGGTTGGCGGTAATTTCATTCAACTGCGCCATCGCCTGCATCACTTGCGTTCGAGCTTGGGTAACCGAGGTTGCAGAGTTCATTAGATCCGTATAGCGGTTATAGTCCGTATCCGTTGTTCCCATTGCATCGGCAAAGGGCTTCGTGATATAGATATCCATCATTGATGGCATACCCATTCCTGGCATAGAACCAATATTTTTACTACGCGGAGAAATCATTTCACGATTATATTGAAGTTGAGAGTTTTTAAGTGCTGCTTGAGCCGACTGTAACTGCGCCTCAACCATGCCTTTTTTAGCCTTTAGCGCATCATCATTAATTTTAACTAATAATGAACCGGTGGGAAACTTTCCACCCACTTCTCCTGCTATTGACATAATCCGCCCAGGAAATTGAGCCGTTAGCGTAACCGTCTTATAAGGAATAACAGTACTCCCTAAAACGGTTCGAGAATTAGATGCCGCACTTTGCACCGCTACAAAATTAGCCGCTGAAGTAACGACTGGAAAAATCAGCCCAAAACTTATAAAAAGCCCAAAAGTAAATGTTTTAAATTTTATTGTAACTATCTTCATGTTATCAAAATTCCTATACGTGGATATAAATATGCCAAACGACACTCAGGAATATTTAAAGCAACAATCGACCCCTTTCACTTGTAGCCAAACAAAGCGAGTATAGCAATTTTCTCTTTCCTTCTGAATGACCCCTGTACACCCAAAGACACTCCTGTGAGGAGCGCCCCGCCCACGATGCCTTTTAAGATAATCCAATTAGAAATTGCTATGCCCAGATGTTAGATACAAAATCCCTTGATACGACAGGCATATTGTTCTTTAAATTTTCTCAGGAATAACTGCAAAATTTAGGTACCACCCCTATATTTTGCAGATTGATGCGATACTATTATGTATTAGTGTAAAGGCATCCTAGCTTATTGCCGACTATAGCTTTTTACCAATTAGAAAGCTAGGCAATTTAAGTGGATACGCATAGAACATAAGCATTTAAAGAGAGGGAATGAGAATTAAACCAAGTGTTTGATATTAAGCTAAACAACTAATATTATTAGTATTAAAATCAAAAGAGGAAGCCTTTAAATACAGTATATTAGAATATACAACTATGCTAATTTATTTTTATAACCCTCTAGTAAACAGCTATTAAACGCTTAATTTTACCCCATTGTTTATGCTTTATATTGATTTCTACCGCCTTCGGTAAGATTGACTTGTCTTTTACAACCCAATCTGTTTGCCATTGTGAATTAGCCGTTAAAAAACGAAAACCTATTTGCTCTACATCGTCCATTAAGGGCATTTTGATTGGTTTGGCATCTAAATGATCCACTAATGACCATGACCAGCGCTGCAACTTTTTCTTATCCAACACATAACGCACACGCTGTAAGGCACTCCGCATTTTTTCTGCGGGATTGGGATTGCCTTGTCGGGTAAACTCTAAAACAGCGGTTAACTCCAAATCAACCGTTTGCAGTGCCGCTAGTGACTCACCATAGTTCGCATGCCGCGGACGAGCTACTAATTGACGTATATCCTTTTCCAAAAACATCATCGTGCGCTGCAACCCTTTTAACGCTTCCTCCTGTTCTTGAGTCACACGATTACTGGTCAATACGCTATTAAGCCCAGCATACGCCATTAAGGACATGGTTGAAAAAATAACCATTGAGATTAATAACTCTAAGAGAGTAAAACCTAACGCTTGAGATTGAGAGAAAGAGCGGAATGAATATGCGGTATTTTTCATGGCTTTGCAAAGAAACCCACAACCGTCGCTTGTGGGTTATCTCCATCACTCCTTGGCATCACATAGACAGACACTTCGAGGCGATTAACATTATCAATTTCCGTTTTAATCACTTTTTGCACCCATTGCCATTTTTGATGTGCCATTTCGGCCTTGCCTCTATATTCACCTGCTTTCAACCAATTACCTTCTAACTTAGCGGCTGTTAACTGGTTTAATCCCACCCACTGAGCAAATGTTTTCTGTGAAAGCATCGATGCATTCCGTGCACCATTCCCCATCACCTTTACCGCACCACTTAACGAAACCGCAATAATTAGCAAGGCCACCATCACTTCAATTAACGTAAAACCTTTTGATGATGCGCTCATTTTCATTATTTACCTTCGAGTTTTTCTATCTTGCTGGTGCCAATCGCGTCAAATGTAATCTTAAAACGGCTACCCGTAGAAAAGGCAAGTTCATAACGGAAAGGTGTCATTTCACCACTAGAGAGAATAAACACTTGTGGTTTTATTTTCACCTTACCTTCTGCATCAACCTCCTTTTTAGCCAGCAAGGAAGTATCCACATCCTCTAAATAGAGCGATGCTTTAGTGCCAGAAGATAATTTACGCTGCCGAAAAGGCCCTTCGGAAAAAGGAATCCAGTTATTACTCTTATCCTCCCGTTGCAAAAAAGAATAACTCTGTGCATCCACATGCAAACCAAGCTGACGCGACTGCAAAATTGATTCATTTTGCACTAAGTCAACCAATGCCACAAAACGGTCGGCCTGCTCTGACAACAAATCATCGGTGGTTTTAGTCATCATTGGCACAACCGCAGATGAGATAACCGCCACAATCACCACCACCACCATAATTTCTATTAGCGTAAAACCCGAATGTCGAGTCTTCATTAAGCGTCTAGGTAACATCTTATTATTAATTTTTCAGATCCCAGCTACCAATATCATCATCACTTTGACGACCATCAGGCCCCCAAGAATAAATATCAATATCACCGTGTGAGCCAGGGCTTAAATACTTATAAGGATTATCCCAAGGATCAACTGGCTTTTTATCTAACATTTTACTCCATGCTTTAGGCGCAGGGTCACCACTAGGCTTGGACACGAGCGCCTCTAAGCCCTGATCGGTGCTTGGATATTGGATATTTTTCATTTTATAAAGCTGCAATGAATTTTTTATATTCGTAATATCAGATTTTGCGGTCGAAATTCGTGCCTCCTCGATATTCCCAATCACTTTAGGCGCGATCATTGCTCCCATGACCGCGATAATAACGACAACGACCATTACTTCAAGCAAGGTAAAACCTTGTACGCGTGATTTACTCGATAGCGACATTGATTTTGCGCTATATTGTTGACCCATACTCATAACCTTTCCTTTATTTTTCATTAGATGCGCCAATCTTGTCATAATCAAACTTAAAGCGAAAAGCATAAGCACCTCTATTAACAAACTTTAAGAAATTTAGCATGCCATCACCCCTTATAATTACCAGCACAATAATCAGCATTACATTGATATTATTGCAATTTGTACAAAGTGACCTATTATTTTTACGAGAAAATATACAGCAGGGAGAGATATGGAGAATTTGGACAGGCAACCTGATTCATAGCAATTACTACCATTTAGGATTGAATCTATCTGGCTTTTGGTTATTTGTTTTTATCTTTAAAGAACTGGTGAATGCAACACAGCTTATGCTTTCTTTAGGCATTTTAATCAGCGGTGTAGGTCTTGGGTTATACTTTTTAACCCCTGAACTTTATTGGTATGCTGGTTTATCAGGCGCACTTTATGGATTATTTATAGTGGGTGCGTTTTATGCGTTATTGGATAAAGACTTTATTACTGGTCTTTCAATCATTATCGTTATTCCTGTAAAAATCATTTGGGATCATCTGCATAATACAGGACAAACTAATGCTGATTTAATTGGTGTACCTGTATCTACCGATTCACATATCTATGGTATCTCAGCGGCATTTTTAATGGGTATTTTTGTGCTCTTTAAGCACCTCAGAAAGAACTAAGGAACGTAATAAATTAACGGATGTTACGCTGTGATTATTATGCGTTGATGCGTTACCATTTTGGCTATTGCTATGCCCCGCACTCCACGATGAGAGTGCGTAATATCCGTTATAAATGTAAAACATGCGCTCTCTTGACTTACGCAAATGCTATTACAAGCGACGAACATCTGAACTACTTTTCAAATCGCCGTTAAATTGTACTCTTGCTCTTTAATAGTTCAAACGCTATCCTCTCTAATACATTGTCAAGCAAGGAAAATTCAGATGAAATTAATTACCGCTATTATTAAACCTTATAAATTAGATGATGTACGTGAGGCCTTATTTGATGTAGGCATTCAAGGTCTTACCGTAACAGAAGTTAAAGGATTTGGCCGTCAAAAAGGACATACTGAGCTTTATAGGGGTGCAGAATATGTCGTTGATTTTCTTCCTAAAGTAAAATTAGAAACGGCGGTTGCTAGTGATATCGTTGATCGTGCGGTTGAAGCCATTATTAAAGCTGCCAATACGGGTAAAATTGGTGATGGTAAGATTTTTGTGTCTGATATAGAGCAAACTATCCGTATTCGTACCAATGAAACAGGGCCAGAGGCATTGTAACGCTAGAACACCTATACGCTTAAAGATGCGACCTATACGATCGATCCTCATTACGTAACAAGATGCCCCCAACGTCCCATGAAATATATTTTTACTCTCACCAGCTTATTGTTATTGCCTTTAGCGGCAGTGGTTTTACTGAGGGTATCACTTCCAATCAGGCAACCATTTCAAGTGCAACTCATTGGCGTTACCGCCTTGGTTTCCTATCGCTTGTTTAAGCTCATTGGATTAGTACTGGGTGGCTTGCGTGTCAGTGCAAACGAGGAAGCACAAGGGATTGATATTATTGATCATGAAAAACGTGGTTATGTTTTATCATTGATTTGATGGCTATTTATTCCGTAACTTCATAGTCTTTTCCATACGGTAGATGTAGCGAACCGTTAATCTTTGAAAAGTTATATCATTATGGATCATTTAACTAGGCTAGCCGATAGATATGGTATGTATTAAGAAATACCTTTTCACTTTATTATGGATTTATCATGTTTAGCAAGTCCCCCAGTTTAATTATTATCGCATTGTTTATCGTCGCGGTTATCATCCTTGCTTTGGATGGAAATACGCGCCTATTTTTACTAACAAATAATGTAAGTTCAGTCTTTGCTGATGAAATGTGGGTGATGATCACAACCTTTGGTAATCGACTCTTTGCCTTACTGTTAGTCCTTATCCTTTTTTGGCGACATATAGACCTACTTCGCGCCGCCCTCATCGCCGCCCTCATCTCATTATTAATTGTCGCCAGCCTAAAATCACTCATTGCGTTGCCTCGCCCCTATGATGTCTTAGACCCCACTAGTTTTTATTTTATTGGCGAAAAAATGACAACCTACGCCTTTCCCTCAGGACACACCGCCGCCGCATTTGCCATTATGGGTTCAGTCGGGTTTTATTTTAAGAACAGCCCTCTCATTCTCTTTGCCTTCTTCTTTGCCTCTCTCATTGGCCTAAGTCGCATTATGCTAGGGGTTCATTGGCCCATTGATGTGCTAGTAGGCGCTGCATTAGGCTGGGCTAGTGCTGGGCTAAGTGTTGCACTTATCAATGCTAAGTTCATTCGCGATGCCATTATTTGGGATTATGCAACCTATCTTATTTATCTACTCATAGCAGGCTACTTACTCTGGCAAGGTAGCGTTTATAGCGATGCTTTTTGGCTGGTAAAAATCGTTGCTGGTCTCGGCATACTCACCACAATTAGTGCATTAATTTGGCTCTATAAAGGGGGTAACAAAGACCCCGTCAGTGTGACAGGATGGCTAAGTTGATAAAGGATTGCACCAAGCTGATCCCCGCTAACGTTGGCGGGAATAACAACTCAATAAGCCTTTACGCAGGGTCAACAACCCCAGCCTGACACTGAGACTTAGCAGGCTTCGCCTTACCTAACAAGCGACGCAATGAAACATCTCCCTTAATATTTCCTTTTAAATTAATCCACAACTCACTAATATTCCCCTTGCGGTCACAGCGCATATTCACCTTACTACCACTGCCTGTACCAAAAACCTTATCAAAACGTTGGCGAATCTGTTGACTACTCAGTTTCTTACCCACATTGTCACGAAATAATGCAGAAATGCTAGAAGCATTGATTTCACGGGTCAACGCCAGAGAGTCCGCATAATAGTCATTGGCATTCTTACCATAACAAGTCCCATGCTTGATCCATTCATGACGTTGCAAGTTGGATGCAAAACCAGGCATAACTTTAACCAACTCTTTGCTCACACCCGCACTAAGCTTTAGCGGCTTTAATAAATCCCAACGCTTTTTACGATCAATCGACTTATCTTTAACACTGACTCCGCAATAAGCATTATTACGCGGCTGTGGCCACAAACCATGCAAGGTTAAATGACCTGCATCAAAACGTGTTGATGTTAGCCGTTTGCACTCAGGCTTGCGTTGATGAGTTTCACAAAAGCTCGGCTGCCAGCTTAAAGCCAATAAATACTCATTACTCGCTATACGCCCAGCCGTAGGAGTCGATGAACCATCAGAGCAACTTTCTACTACACGTCCACAATCAAGCGCTACCCAGCGACGTTCTGGCTCAACGCCTTTTATAATCAGTTGATAATGCGTGGCGGCATTCGCTTTGTTTTTAGCAACTAAACGATACGCTTTGCCAACCTTTAATGAAATATTGCCAGGATTAGTGTTTTTACGGATAGAACGCAATGCCTCACAAGATTGTACGGCTTCAAAGCATCCTGTTAACTTTTCAGACGCTTGTAAAGTGCTTATGGGGATAAAAAAAGCCACAAGAATGAACCATGAATAATGGATGTTTTTATAGATTAAAGTCATCTTTATTTTTTACCTTTTTGATTTTCAAAGTGCAAAAAGCACTCCCTCTTTTTTGAATCATACTCCAGTACATGCGCTAAACAACAGATTTGCAAACAATAAATTAATCTATTACCAACCTATTCCCAATATCATTCACAACGGGTCAATCAAGCTCAAATTTTCATTCACCCTAAAACACAGGCAATAATGGATTGAAATTATGATGATAAAGCAACATTTTTCATCATTCTCTATCCCTTTAGCTTACTAGCTTTTTAGCAAGCTTCATTTTAAAATTTCGGCTTAGGCGAATAGTTGAATACCTATGGTTTTCTCTACATTCCTTTCAATTTTAATGCTGAGGAACTTTAAAGAAATTGATTGCCCCCTTAACATTTTTTCTGATTGGATTATCTCAAAAGGCGCCTAGCCGACAACGCAACGATTGAGAGCGATTAATCTGGGGTAAACAGACAAGTTAGTTTGGGACGTTATTGCGTTTTCATTCCTAAAGAGGTCACCTTATTTTTTGAAGTCCCTGAGTTAAACACCATCAAAAAAGAGATCGCATGGATACTTTTAATTTTCCTAGGTGTACATTAATTTTTACTCTCCTCTCTGCCTTATCAGCCAGTGTCTTTACGAGCGTTGCGCTTGCAGGCAATGAATTTCTTTCGGCTGATAGTGAAGGCAGCGAATCGGCGAGTGAGTTATTCACGAATCCCGCTGATGCGCTTGATGAAGCACAAGGCTGGACTGTTGAAGCCGAAGTGGGGTTTATTTCATCCATAGGCAGTACCTCTAATAGTAATGCGACATTAGGGGGTACCGCTATTCACAATAAAAAAAAGTTAAAAAACACCCTTGTCGGTGACTTTTTTTTCGCAAAAAGTGATGGGGAAAAAACAGCCGAAACCTTGTCTTTAAGTCATAAATTGGGTTATGCCATGAGCAATAAGAATTATGTCTTTAATTTGCTCACCTATCATCAGGATAAATTTGAAAACATTGATTCACGTATTGCAGATGTTTTCGGACGTGGCAGACACTTCATAAAAAATAAAAAACATAGTTTATCAAATGAGCTGGGTCTAGGTGTTCGGCAAACAAAATATGTTGATACGACAAAAAGTTCCAAAGAAATGGCGGGGTATTTTTCACTAAATTATAAAAGGCCTCTCACCAGCAATACCCTACTAAAAGAAAAGCTGTCTATTTTAGCGGGTCGCGATAATATTTTCACTCAATTGGATATTTCTACGGAAGTTAAAATGACGAATACACTGTCTTTGAGTGTTAATTACTCTCTAGGATACAATAGCAAGGTTCAATCAGGCTTTAAAAAACTAAGCAAAAAAATGGGTATTACGCTGCTGAGTGAATTTTAAATTACATTGTTTGTTTTTTACACGGTAAAATATTGGGATACGCTGAATTGCTGAAAAGCTCCTACCCCGTAGGAATGGGCTTTTTTATTTGCTACGCTTGAAAATCATCACCTAAACCCAATTGTCAAAGGTTACTGTAAATCAAACTCAGCGGAGAGCGTGTGGAACAATATAGAGGAACGACCATTGTGTCCGTCCGACGTGGCGATAATGTTGTTATCGGCGGCGACGGTCAAGTGTCATTGGGCAATACCATCATGAAAGGTAATGCGCGTAAAGTTCGTCGCCTTTATGACGATAAAGTGATTGCAGGATTCGCGGGTGGCACGGCCGATGCCTTTACCTTATTTGAAAAATTTGAAGGCAAGCTGAATGCGTTTAACGGCAATTTAACCCGTGCGGCCATTGAGCTAGCAAAAGATTGGCGGACTGATCGTGGTATGCGCCAACTTGAGGCCTTATTAGCGGTTGCAGACGCAAAAACATCATTGATTATTACAGGTAATGGCGATGTCATAGACCCTGAAGATAATTTGATTGCCATCGGCTCAGGTGGGCCTTTTGCACAATCTGCCGCGCGTGCTTTATTGGATAATACCGATTTAACAGCGCGTGAGATTGTTGAAAAAAGCTTATCCATTGCTGGTGATATTTGTATATACACCAATCAAAATAGAACCATAGAAGAATTGTAGAGACCTCCCCATGTCAATGACACCCAGAGAAATAGTCCAAGAATTAGATAAACACGTTGTCGGACAGGCCGATGCAAAGCGCGCTGTCGCCATTGCGCTGCGTAATCGATGGCGTAGGCAGCAACTTGACCCTGAGTTAAGCCGTGAAGTGACCCCTAAAAATATTCTAATGATTGGTCCTACGGGTGTCGGTAAAACAGAAATCGCACGACGTTTATCGCGCTTAGCTAATGCCCCTTTTATCAAGGTTGAAGCCACTAAATTTACCGAAGTCGGCTATGTGGGCAAAGAAGTTGACTCCATTATTCGTGATTTAGCCGATGTTGCCGTCAAACTAACCCGCGAGCAAGAAGTTGCAAAAGTAAAACATCGTGCTCAAGATGCCGCTGAAGATCGTGTTTTAGATATATTATTACCACGTCCAAAAGCAGAAACGGAAGCCGATAGCTGGCTTGATACCTCGGACGATAAATCCGCCGTCGAGAACTCAACGCGTCAAAAATTTCGTAAGAAATTACGTGAAGG
>JAGLDQ010000256.1 GCA_023145535.1 Cocleimonas sp.
CCTGCATCAAGGTTAGCGCCATTCACATCAGCAACGCCATAACTACTCACTTGCTCCATTGGGACTGGCTCTACCATTATTTGGCTAGTGCCTGTCTCATCAAACAAACGCATCATTTCTGATAGATTTTCTGTTTTCAAATCACAGCTATGTGCATCAATAATCACATCAGGCAATAACACCACAAAGGGATCATCCCCCACTACTGGCAATGCACATAAAATAGCATGACCTAAGCCTTTTGCTTCGCCTTGGCGGACATGGATAAACGTAACATCAGGAGAAATTGCATGTATTTCTTTCAATAACGCATCTTTATTGCCACGAATCAAACTTTCAGCCAACTCAAAGTTCACATCAAAATGGTTTTCTATGGCACTTTTGCTAGAATGTGTTACCAGCACAATTTCTTTAATCCCTGCTGCAACGCACTCATCAACGATATATTGAATCATAGGCTTATCAACGACAGGCAGCATTTCTTTAGGAATGGCTTTGGTTGCAGGCAACATACGCGTACCAAAACCAGCCACAGGGATAACGGCTTTACGAAGTTTTATGGTCATAACTCTCTCTTTTTATTAACTCAGTCGATGTAATTATTGCATACATCATAAGATTTTATGCGCGTAGTTATCTATAAATTATTACTGTTGATTAACGATCAACCTAAAAAATCCTTAAAAATACCTTCCTGACTGAGAGAAAGTATCATATGAACCCTTGAAACTTGAAACTACCCTACCATCGCTTTTTAAGACGGTCTTATATCCTTCATATTTTCCACAATTTTATTCAATGTGTAGTCCAATTCTTTCGGTGTGTGAGCCGTATTAATAAAGAAACGCAATCTTGCTTCACCATCAGGCACAACAGGGTGAAAAATAGCTTGTACATTAATACCTTGTTTATTCAAACGAGCGGTTAACTCAAGTGCTATGTTTGTATCTCCGATAATAATAGGCACAACCGCTGTGCCATCACTAATCCCTGTATTTAAGCCTAATTCATTCGCACGTTTTAAAAAATAGGATGAGTTTTCTTGTAAATTTTTTACTCGCCATGTTTCTGTTTTTAATTTACGCAATGCACATAAAGCGGCAGCAGCAGAGGCGGGTGGCGTGGTGGCACAATAAAGTGCGGCACCTGGTGCATAATAGCGTAGGTTCTCAATCAACATTCTACTCCCTGCAATATACCCCCCCACACTGCCTAATGATTTACTGAGACTTCCCATCCAAATATCAACATCATCAGGCTTAATGTCCATCGCTTCTTGTGCGCCACGCCCTGTTTTTCCAATCGTGCCTAATGAATGCGCTTCATCCAACATAACGGAGCAATGATGACGATTCGCAACCTCAATAATAGCTTGAACATTACCAACGTCTCCATCCATTGAATAAACGCCCTCAATTAAGACCACACAACGTTCATGGCGATTACGATGAATTTTTAATAACTTATCCAATGCCTCTGCATCATTGTGTGCAAAATTAAGACGACGAGAACCGGCCATTAACGCGCCAGAAATCATGGAGTTATGAATTAAAGCATCATGTACGATGAGATCTTTTTCGCCGAAGAGATAACCAATAGTAGAAACATTGGTTAAAAAGCCACTCACAAAAATAAGGGCATCCTCTGTTCCAAAAAAATCGGCAAATTCTGCTTCTAATTCTTCATACAGTGGAATTTGCCCTGAAACAATACGCGCTGCCGAGACGGAAGTGCCATATTGATCAATCGCTTGCTTTGCGGCTTCAGCAAGATCAGCATCCGATGCCATATCTAAGTAGTTATAAGAAGAAAAATTAATCTTCCATTGATTATCAATTAGTAATCTAGAGCCTTTTCGCTCTGACCATGCATTAAAATAAGGATTTTCAATCTGGCTATCTTCTAAATGTTGATTGATTCCTAATAATGCAATAATTCCTTGATGATTATCAAAACTGCGTCCAATAGGGGTGACTCTTTCTACTGGTTTTTTAGGTGCATGACCGAACCTTCCTGCCAGTTCCCGCCCTTTTTTCGCCTTACCGACGATTAATTGTTTTGCCAGTGTTCTTGCATTTGAACTCATGATGCTTTCCTCTTTAATAAAACCTCGTCTTTTTGACTTGTTGCAGATGAAGTTTCGCCCATCAGAGTATTTTGCTCTACAATAACTTGGGAAGGGTCGGTAAAATTCATTAAAGCAACCAACTCTTCAGCAATGGCAAGAATGGTTTTTCCACCCAGCATAGAAAGAATTGACATTTCAACCGATAACGAGCGGTTAATTAATGCTTGCAACTCAACGGCTGTTAAAGAATCAATACCAAACCCGTCAAGTGGCGCATCAAGTTCAATATCATCTGTCTCCATTTGCAGTATTTCCGCAATATGTTCAATAAGAATATAACCGACGGTTTCCGCACGTTGCTCCGCTGGCTGTTGCCCAATGGCATCGACAATGGAGTCGCCGCTTTTATCTGCTCCTTCTTCTGAAATAATAAGGGCGCAACGATACGATGAAGCCGAACGCGGCTCTGCAAACTCCCATACCGACCAGTCCATCGACACCATTGTCATAATGGGCATATTCCACTCCATTACGCGGGAAAATGTTGCATGCATTAAATCTTCTTCCATGAAATACATGCCACGTAATGCCAAATATTGTTTTAAATCCTCATGTGCTGTTGCCATGCCAATATTAACAGGCCCGAGTTGAATGGAGTTACCAGGAAGGCCTGCCGCCTGACGTGATTCCATAAGTCCATCCATAAAAGAATTAGCTAAAGCGTAATTCGTTTGATGAAAATTACCCGATGGCGACGCAACCGATGAGAAGGCCCAGAAGAAATCTAAATCGGTATTTTCTTTAGTGAGTTCATGTAAATGACTAATTCCCATTATTTTAGGTAATGCTACTTTTTCAATCTTTTCTCTATCAAGATCTAAAAAGCCACAATCCTCTAATGTTCCCGCGCCGTGTACAACGCCCCCAATAGTCCATTTATGATCAATAAGAATAAAAACATTCGTCAGTGCGGTCAGATTAGCAACATCACAAGCATAAACATCGACGGAAACACCGCGAGACTCCAATCCCTTTACCGCATTGTTAGCAGACTCAGAGGATGCGCCGTTACGCCCGAGTAGAACAATTTGTTTCGTTCCTCTATCAATACACCAATTGGCAACCATTAAGCCAATGCCTCCTAATCCTCCTGTAATCACAACACATTTTTTAGGATCTAACTCACGACGACGCAGGGTGTATTGAGACACTAAAGGCGTGCTGTCCATATCAATACAAACTTTACCAATTTGTTGTGATTTTGAGAGGAAGGTAAAAGCATCTTGTACTTTGTCTGCCCCAAAGGTAGTCACGGCTAAGGCGGGCAAATTACCATTCGATAGGTTTTGAAAGACCTTATCCATTAAAGAAAAGAAATAATCAGGTTGTTTCAACACCAAATAATCTAAATCTAATGTGGTATAGCTCACTCCCTTTTCAAAGAGAGCCAAATCTAAGGTAGCCCCCATAAACATATCGCTTTTTCCAATTTCAATAAAACGCCCAAAAGAAGCGAGCGCTTCAATACTCACGGGCACAATTCCGCCACCCACTGAGTTAAAGACCACATCAACGCCTTTGTTATCTGTCATAGATTTTATTGCCGCGCCAAAGTTTAGCGTACGAGAGTCAACCACATGATCAGCACCCATTTTTAGTAAATAATCACGCTTTTCTTCCGTTCCTGCTGACGCAATAATAGTTGCACCAATATACTTGGCGATATGCAAAGCCGCTAAACCAACCCCCCCTGCCGCGCCATGAATTAAGATACTCTCACCACGACGTAATTTTGCAACTCCTTTCAGCCCCCAAAGTGCCGTACCATAGGCAACAAAGCTCGCCGCAGACTCCCCTAATTTAAAGTGCTTGGGTTGTTTTTGAATAATAGCAATGGGTAAATAATGAGGATCAGTAAAAATAGTTAAATAACGTCTAAAGGTATCCGCCGTTGCAACGGCTACTTTATCTCCGACCACATAATCACTGACCTCTTCACCCACACGTACAACGATCCCTTCGCATTCTAGTCCTAACGTTAGGCCTGAGTTTGTCGCCTCCACCAAGTCTTCAGTGAGCATGCCATTCACTTTTGATAAATCTTTGTAGTTTAATGAAACGGCGTTAACTTTAATTTCAATCTGCCCGTTACAAGGAGCGACTCGCTCTTCTTCTGTGAAACTTAATGCTTTAATTGAAGGATGTTCTGGTTTTTTGAGTACAAAACCCGTATGCCCTGTATCAATAAACGGTTTTTGTACGGTTGTTTGCAGGTCATGGTAGCTATTTTTAGTGACACGACTAATTTGCATTGCCCAACGTTCATGGCCATGCAAAGCAACTTCATCCTCTGCATTACTCACACTCACTTCAAGCGCCAACGCATAGCCATCAATCGCTTCATCAATATCAATATGACGAATCGTTATGGGCGCTAATTCATTATGGGCGCATCGACGCAATCCTGTAACCCATGCCGTGCTCCAATTATCTAAAGAATATCTTACCTCGGCAGCCAGTGCCTCCTGCGTAATCATGGATAATGTGCCACTATAACCTGCACCGTGAAGTGCTTGTAATGACAGCACTATATTAGCTGATTCTGTCATTGCATCATCAGGGGTTTCGGTATGAACAAAGACAATAAGCTGTTCAAAATCATTGATGTTTTCCGTCTCAGAAAAATCATCAATACTGTCAAATAACAAGACTTCTTCGCACCCTAACTCAACTAATCCTTCACCTAAACCCTCAGGAATTCGATCTTCTCCAACCACCGCAATTTTAGGACTAGCAACAATATCATCCTCATAGCCAACTAAAGACCAACCGAGTCGATAAGAGATACTTTCTAATTCCTTTTGTAGTGGATCAACAGCTAGTTGTGCTGCATCACAGCGTATCCCTAGCAACTCAACGGCAACCTTGTCGCCACTCATTAGGATAAGATCCGCCTTAATATAGCGATGATTGTGATTGGTAATCGTTAGTAATGCTGTTGCTTGATTGGTAATCTCATGATAACAATGAATTTCATCGATCTGCACAGGAAGGTAAGCAGAGCTAGCACTTTCCTCTAATAAGGCGAGCATTGATTGAAATGCCCCATCTAACAATGCGGGGTGAATAATATGTTGCTTATTTTCATTCACCTGCAAATCAATAATTGCCCGATTTTCTAAGCGCTTTAACGATTTAATAGAACGAAACTGTTCGCCATAATCCAGTCCTACAGCATTAAAAGTTGCATATAAACTGTCAACGGCAACGGATTCAAACCGTTCTAATTGTGCACTATCCATTGCGCTTAAAGGGTTAGTCGGCTCAGCATAAACACCACTCAGTAAATCGGCACTGGCATGGTGCTGCCATTGGTCTTCTTTAGAAGCACTACCTGCATAAATCTTAATATGGTTACCACTTTCCAACGTGGTTTTTAACGTGATATCTTCCTTATTGTCGAGAAGAAGCGCACGATGGAAACGAATATTTTTGAGGACTTTATCCCCCCCCATTTTAATGGCCTCCTGCATTGCTGCTAACAAGGTATCAATATAACCAGCCCCAGGAAACACAACATTGTTTCCAACGGTATGATCGGGTAACCATGCAATAACAGAGGGGGATAACTCCGCTTGCCATGAAGGAATAGGGTCTGGTAACCGTCGCCCTAATAAAGGATGGGCATCAACCCAACCTTGACGTGCTTCTTTATCGTACTTTGATTCACTCCAATGCTTTTTTCGTTGCCAAGGATAACGTCGTAAATTAGCTTGCGGATTCGCCATACCAACATAACTTGCAAAGTCAATCGACACACCTGATGTCCATAACGTCGACATTGTCTCAATTAAACGTACCATTTCAGGTTCTTTACGTTTTAAGGTATGACTGCACGTACCATTATAACGACTCTTTAAAATGCTTTCTTTTATATAGCCTGAAAGAACAGGATGTGGCCCAATCTCCAAAAATAATTCATGGCCCGCTTCTAATAGGTTATCCATTGCCTTTTCAAAATAAACGGGTTCACGTACATTATCACACCAATATTGACCATCAAATCGCTGGCTTTCTTCTAATTGCTCTCCTGTCACAGTGGAGTAAAGCGAAGTGCTTGGTAGCTGAGGGGATAAATCAGCAAGACTCGATGCTAGCTCCTCTAAAATAGGATCCATGCCTGCGCTATGGTAAGGGACTTCAACGCGCAATTTACGTGCAAAAATATTTTTCTCTTCCAGTTCAGCAACTATTTGATCAATAATTACTTCATCACCTGACAGGGTGGTGTTGCTGGCACTATTAATTCCTGCTAAAGAAACACGGCCTTGTTGTTCTATTGATAAACGACCGTTTAAATCATCTAAATACGCTTCGGCATCCACTTGATTTAACCCTGTAGCAATCATGGTGCCTGTGCCAGCTGTTTTTGCTTGCGTTCGACTACGATGGTAAGAAACGCGCAGTGCATCTTCTAATGATAAACTACCTGAAGCGTAGCCTGCACTCACCTCACCCACCGAATGACCAACAACAGCGCTTGGCGCTACTCCCCATGATGTTAATAATTCAAACAAACCCATTTGTAGCATAAAATTAGCCGGTTGGGCTATTTCAGTTGCGTAAATGCGTGATTCATTTTCTGGACGCATCATTTCATCAAGAATAGACCAGCCTGCTATCTCAATGAAGAGTTTATCCGCTTGCTTTAGTTTGTTGGCAAATAAAGGCTCACTCTTCATTAGCTCATGCCCCATTGCCCACCATTGAGGCCCCATACCACTAAAAACGAACACAGGCTTTTGTTGATGATGCGCTCGATTTTTTATAATGCTGGTACTTTTTTTATCATCAATGGCTAATAATAATCTTTCTCTCAAAATATCAACCGAATTAGCACTAATAACCCAACGATGCGTCAATTGAGTTTTATAGGTTGCATCACGGCACAATTGCAATGCTTCGGCATGATCAGCCTGTTTTAATTGCTCAAGATAGCTTTTTGCGTACACAAGACAAGCCGCTTCAGAAGCGGCTGAAATGTGTAACGATAAGTGTTTATGATTAAAGGCTTCTAACTCTGCTAGTTTTTTAAGCGTATGTTGAAGCTGCTTGTTATCGCTATTTTTTATTATAGGCGCTTTGGCGAGAACCACATGTGCATTCGTACCACCATAGCCAAAGGAGTTGATTGCAATATAAGACTTTCCTGTGTTTGAAGTGGGTATCGGTTGCAGTTTATCCGCAATACGCAAATGTAACCCTTTAAAGTCAATCGCAGGATTTAGGTCTTCATCCAACCAAGCTTGGGGTGGAATTTCGCCATGTTTAGCCACTAATAATGACTTTAAAAAACCTGCAATCCCTGCCGCTGCTTCAAGATGTCCAATGCCCGCTTTGACCGAACCTACCACCAAAGGAGATTTATCATGTGAGCGTTTTACTGCCGTGCCCATTGCACGCATTTCAATCGGATCACCCACGGGAGTACCTGTTCCATGTGCTTCTAGGTAGGCAATATCATCAGGATTAATATTCGCTTCTTGATAAACATGTCGTGCTAAGGTTTTTTGTGATGCTTCACTTGGAACGGTAATACCATCTGTATGACCATCTTGATTCACCCCTGATCCCATAATCACACCATGAATAGTGTCGCCATCACGCACCGCATCAGAATAGCGTTTAAGCACCACAATACCCGCCCCCTCGCCACGTCCATAGCCATCAGCATTCGCGCTAAAGGTCTTACTACGCCCATCACGCGCTAAAAAACGCCCTTTAGACATCATCATCATCACTTCAGGACGGAACATCACATTGACCCCCCCCGTTACGGCCATATCACAATCACCCGCTAATAGTCCTCGGCACGCTTGGTGTACAGCGACCAATGAAGATGAGCAAGCCGTATCCATTGTCAGACTAGGCCCTTGTAAATCAAACGAATAGGATAAACGATTAGAGATCATCGTCATGGTTGAACTAACCGCCGTATAGGTGCCTAATTGTGATTTAGCACGGCCCGATCCCATTTGTGTAATTAAATTATCTTGCATAAAACAACCGATATAGACACCTGTTTTACTACCACGCAAGGCCGTGATGTCCCCAACACTATCTTCCAATGCTTCAAATGTTACTTCTAATAATAAACGTTGTTGAGGATCTAAAATAGAGGCTTCACGAGGAGAAATATCAAAAAAAGCCGCATCAAATGCTTCAATATCCCAGTCCATAAAACTAGCACGATTGACATACGATTTACCTATTTTATTAATTTCCTCATCAAAATGAAATTTCCAATCCCATCGGCTTTTCGGTATTTCATCCACCGCATCCCCCCCTTTTTTGAGGAACTCCCAAAATTCTGTGATGTTATTTACATTTCCAGGGAAGCGACATCCTGTACCAATAACGGCTATGGGTTCTCTTTTTGCTGATTCCATTTTGACTCTCTAATAGGTTTAGTGACTACAAATATTGAAAATATAATAAAAAAATTTGATGATGATCTGTCATATATAAGCAAAGCGACTATGAGTACATAATTCTTAGTTAATCATTAAAAAAAGAGACCTAAAGGTTGATGATGACTTTATATTTTTAATATTGTAACTTAATCAAAAAATCCATCACCAATCTTATTTATTTAAAAATAACAACGACCTAAACAAATAGATTAATTAATTCACTAACAAATTAACACAATATTTTATGTGCTCTATTTGTACTAGTTATAGAGTGTATTGGGTGATTTTTTAGGTGTTTTGAGCTTAATGGCTAACTTTCAAGGATAATCGGACGAAAAAGCACCTACTTTATTTTATGAAGCTGATCATTATAGAAACGATTTATTATAAATATAACTAATCACATAAAAACAACCAAACATCTGTTTCTTATTCCTAAGATTGACTGTTTTCGATCACCCTATGCTTCGTTAAAGACACAAGGAATGCGTAATAAATAGTATTCCCGTGTTAATAATCAACACCAGATGACTTAATTCAAGGAAGAAGAAATTATTTAAATTACAATTGCCTACAATCAAACAATGATTTAATCGCATTTGCATTTAAAACAATTTCTACTCTATTTTAATTGTCACCTAGATCCTGAAAATGTTCATACATTGGTTGGAATTAGGTGTTAGGGATGCATCATTATGAACCAATTTAACCTTTCCCTTTGGGCGCTAAAAAACAAAAGTCTTATTCTTTTGCTTGTTTTCTTAACCTTCATATTAGGGGTTATCGGCTACCTAAACTTAAGTCAGTCAGAGGACCCTCCTTTTACCGTTAAGACAATGGTGGTGACAGTCGCTTGGCCGGGCGCAACGGCGGCTGAAATGGAACAGCAGGTAGTTGATCAACTGGAACTTATTGTTTCAGAAGTTCCTTTTTTTGCTAATGTAAATTCTGCAATTAGTGCTAATGAAGCCACACTATTTGTAACAGGCAAAGAGGAAGCCGATGCAAGAGAAGCCGCTATCTTATTTTATGAAGTTCGCAAACGCATTGAAGACATGGCATTTAAATTACCTGAAGGGGTTCTTGGCCCATTTTTCAATGATAACTTTGGGGATACCTTTGGTAATATTTATGCACTAGTAGGCGAGGACTATAGCTTGGTTCAGTTACGTGATAAGGCGACTGAGATCCGTAAAGAATTTCTTCTACTGCCTGATGTAACAAAAATACTGCCTATTGGTGTTCAAAATGAGCGCATCACGATAGAAATTGATAACAAAAAAATTGAACAATTAAATATTAATAAACAACAATTACTCGCCGCCATTGCAGGGCAAAACGAGATGGTTCCTGAGCCTTTTTATGATAATGATAACGGGCGAGTGTATATTCGTAGCAAGGACAAGTTTGCATCCTTGGATGATTTACGTCAGCTACCCCTGCAAATTAATAAAGAAACGGTACGCTTAAAAGATGTTGCTAACATTAGCCGAGGTTTTGAAGAACCCGCTACGGCTAGTATGCATTACCAAGGTCTCCCAGCCATTGGTATTGGTGTTTCAATGAATCCCGATGGCGATATTATTCGTCTTGGCAAAGACCTTGATAAAGCCGTTGCACGTATTCGCCAGAAACTACCAAATGGCATGAAACTTGAGCGTGTTAATGACCAGCCACGTACGGTTAGTAAGGCCATTAAGGAATTTTTAGTGACTGTCTCAGAGGCCGTCTTTATTGTGCTGTTGGTGAGTTTTTTCAGCTTAGGTTTACGTGCGGGAGCCGTTGTTGCGTTATCAATCCCTGTGGTATTAGCGGGAACGTTTTATCTCATGTCCGTTTTTGATGTTGGCTTGCATAAAATATCATTAGGCGCTTTAATTTTAGCACTGGGTTTATTGGTTGATGATGCCATTATCGCCGTTGATATGATGTCACTAAAACTTGAGCAAGGCATGAGTCGCTTTAAAGCCGCAGGATATGCTTATATGACCACAGCATTCCCCATGCTAACAGGTACATTAGTCACCGTTGCTGGTTTTCTTCCTATTGCACTTGCTGACTCCTCAACAGGAGAATACACCCGCTCTATCTTTCAAGTTGTTGCCATTGCGCTTGTTCTCTCTTGGTTTTCAGCCGTTATCTTAGTGCCTTACTTAGGTTCTAAGCTGTTGTTAACTCAAGCGGAACGCGCTAAGAAATTTAGGATTTTCCCTGATATAAACTTCTCGTTTTTCTCTAAATTTATCCATTATTTTAAACGTTTCGTTCTCTTTTGTATTCTCCACCCCGCTATTATTATTGTATTTACCTTCTCCTTATTAGCCCTCGCAGGTTTTGGGTTTATGTCGATACAACAACAGTTTTTCCCCAGCTCTATACGTCCCGAGCTATTGGTTGATATAAAATTACCCGAAGGCGCATCAATTCAACAAACCAAAGCTGAAACAAAGAAAATGGAGACCTATTTGGGAACTCAAAGTGATCAAATAGACAACTTTGCCAGCTACATAGGGCGCGGCTCTCCGCGTTTTTATTTACCGCTTGATGAACAACTCCCTGATGATTCTTTTGCACAAATTGTAGTAACCGCAAAAGATTTAGAGGCAAGAGAAACATTACGCAATAATATTATTTCATTAATGGAAAGCGCGACCTTTTCACAAGTTCGTCTGCGGGCATTACGTTTAGAAAATGGCCCTCCTGTCGGCTATCCTGTCCAATTTCGTATTTCAGGGGAAAAATCATCGGTCTTACGCACCATTGCCAATAAAGTGGCTTCCGCTATGAAAGATAATGAACATTTAGAAAACGTTCATTTGGATTGGGGTAAAAGCAATCGTATTATTAAACTAACATTAGATACTGATAAGGCGGGAAAACTAGGAATTACACAAGCGAATCTAAATCAAGCGCTGGGTATGGCACTCAATGGCTTGCCGATTGGGGAATTTCGTGATGCGAAACAAGCTATTACGATTGTCTTAAAAGACAACCAAACCATTCGTGAAAAAACGGCGAATCTTAAGGATATTACACTCCCTACGGCCAATGGCGTTAATGTTTTATTAACCGACATTGCGACACTTGAGGAAAGTACCGAAGATGGTGTCATTATGCGTAATGATCGTTTACAAACGATTACGGTACGCGGCGATATTTATGATGATATACAAGCGCCGACTGTCAGCGCACAAGTCCAAGAAAAACTGGTGAGCATTAAAAATAATTTACCCCTTGGTTATAAGATCAGTGTTGGGGGAGCAGAAGAAGAAAGTGATAATGCATCGGCCTCTATTATGGCCGTCGTTCCAATTTTCGTGACCATTATGTTGCTTCTCCTTATGGTTCAACTCCAATCATTTGTGCGCCTCTTTATGGTCTTACTCACCGCTCCCTTTGGTTTCATTGGTGTTGTTGGCTTTTTACTATTATTTGATCAACCTTTTGGTTTTGTTGCATTGCTTGGCTCACTTGCATTGTCAGGCATGATTATGCGTAACTCTATTATTTTAGTAGACCAAATTGATCGTAATATTGCGACTATGATGATACCTGCACGCGCCGTTATCCTTGCCACATTGAATCGGTTTCGTCCGATTATACTCACCGCATTAGCCACTATTTTAGCGATGATCCCATTAACCTCTAATCTGTTCTTTGCCCCAATGGCTGTTTCTATTATGGGTGGGTTATCGGTTGCTACTTTACTCACCTTATTTTTCTTACCCGCCATGTATAGCGCTTGGTTTCGTTATAAATATGGAACAAAAGTCTTTTTTGGTAAGGAAAAAATGTCCGTAGCGGTGGCAATGAAATTTAGAGAACGCTATAAGGATTCTCTAAAATCAGGCCTATAAGATACGTCAGGATGCAGGAGACTGTAAGTTATTCTTAACGGATTAATTGACTTCTTATGCATCAGCACACTGCACAATTACTGCATATTATTTCCTGAAAATTCACATCACTCCTATTGATGTATTGTTGTAAAATAAGCGCTATGAAACCTCTCAAAAAAAGCCTGATTATTGTCACCTGCGCCCTACTCTTTCTTATCTATTTGCCCGATGAGAAAAACCATATACCTGTTGCAAACGCAACGACTAAAGACTGGAATCCCAAATCATTTTGGTACTATCCTTGGGGACGTTCAATTACACATAAAGGGATTGATATATTTGCCAAGTCAGGAAGTAATGTCGTTGCACGCACACAGGGTTTTGTTATTTTTGCAGGTAATAAAGGCATTGGCGGCAAAGCCATTATTGTCTTATCGAATAAAGCGCGGTTGCATTATTATGCCCATTTAAAGACCATCAATACCGCAAAATTTACCCTAGTTTCGGCAGGAGAGAAAATTGGCGAAGTGGGTAACACAGGAAATGCCAAAGGCAAACCCGCCCATTTGCATTACTCCATTTCACGCATTTTCCCACAACCTCTGGATTGGGACTTTAATGCGCCGCAAGGATGGAAGAAAATGTTTTATATTGATCCTGCCTTAAACCTTTCCATAAGACAGACAAAGACAGCCCGCTTGTAAAGTAACAATTGAAACACTTGACAATCTAACCCGAAAAACAGCCTATGAAAGCCCATATTTTAATTGTTGATGATGATGCCCATATCCGTGATGTGATTGCATTTGCCCTAGAAAAAGCGGATATGCAGGTACTGCACGCCTCTGATGGACGCGAAGCTTTGGATATTATGCAAGAAAATCCACAAATCGAACTGATTGTACTGGATATTAATATGCCTGAAATGGATGGACTAGAGATGTGCCGTGAGCTACGAAAAACCTCACAAACACCTATTTTATTCCTCTCATCCCGTGACGATGAAATTGATCGTATTCTGGGTTTAGAGTTAGGCGGCGATGATTATGTCACCAAACCCTTTAGCCCACGCGAATTAGTAGCACGTATTAATGCCATCCTTAAACGTATCCAGCCACAAACGGCTCCGCAAAAAAATGTATCTATTATTCAGTACGGAAAATTAAAAATTGATGATGAACAACACGCTATCTGGTGGGATCAGCAAACGGTTTTGCTAACCGCAACCGAATTTTCTATTATTCGTCAAATGGCACGCTACCCAATGAAAGTCTATTCACGTGAGGCGATTATGAATAGTGCCTATGAAATGAATATCCATGTCAGCGATCGCACCATTGACAGTCATATCCGCCATATTCGAGCCAAATTTTCGTCCATCGGCTGTGATAAAATTATTGAAACACTCCACGGCGTTGGCTATAAACTTTCTCCATGTCAGTAGAAATGACTCGCAATAATAAAAAGCTCTATCGTCTGCGTACCTTACTGCTCTTAGTTGCCTTATCAATTTTATTACTGCCCTTTGCCAGCGTGTTTTATTTTCGCTTTTATGAAAATGAATTGGTGCGACAAACTGAAATCGAGTTAATTGCACAATCTGCGGTTATCTCTGCAACCTATCGCACCTTTATTAATCAACAAATCAAACAGAAAAAAAACTATGGAATAGTGATCAAGAGCGCATTAAACAATAGACGACATGAGCACTATACCCCTGTTGCCGCCACCATTGATTTATCCCAACAACAAGTACTTCCTCGACGAAAAGATGCCAAATCGGTTTATAATCCTCCCGATAATTTCGCCATTAATGCTGGCATACAGCTCCAACCAATATTAAAAGACAGCCAACAGGTAACGCTAGCAGGTATACGTGTCTTAGATTTTCAAGGTATTGTTATTGCGGGACGCAATGAACGCGGCTTTTCTCTAGCGCATGTAGCAGAAGTCAAACAAGCGCTTCAAGGCAACTACAGCAGCGTTATCCGACAACGTGTTTCAGATCAAGCACCGCCGCCAATCGCCTCAATTAGCCGTGGCACAGGCATTCGTGTTTTCACCGCGTTTCCTATTATTGATGATGATCAGCTCTATGGCGTGGTGTACTTATCACGTACACCGCAAAATATTCTCAAGCATCTTTACGCGGTCACAGGACGGGTACTGATTGCCTCCGCCATTGTATTAAGTGTCGCCTTGTTGCTCGCCTTCTTTGTTTCATCCCGTATTGTGCGTCCGATTAAACAATTAACGGATCAGGCGCAAAAACTTACCAAAGGCGAACTCATCACCATTAGCGAGCTAGAAAAACCAGGCACCTATGAGCTATCCAAACTCTCCCACAGCTTCGCTACCATGTCGCAGACCTTGCATCAACGTAGCGATTATATTCGCCAATTTGCGGCACATGTCTCGCATGAGTTCAAAACACCCCTTACCGCCATTCAAGGGGCTTTAGAGTTACTGCAAGACCATATGGATGATATGCCCAGTGAACAACGCCAAAAATTTCTATCCAATCTTCAAGATGATACGCACCGTTTAGAGAAATTAGTCACCCGCTTACTCGAACTCGCCAAAGCGGATGCCATGCAAGCCTCGGATGAAAGTGCAGACCTTGCTTCCACGTTACAGAACTTCAAAAATCGCTATCAAGAAAAAGGGCTAACACTCATCATCCGCCCAGATATCTACCCTGCGAAGCTAGCCATTGCGACTGATGTACTGGAAACTATTTTTACCAATTTATTTGAAAATAGCCTGCAACATCAAGCAGATAAAATAGAGATCCATATTTTAGCCGTAGAAAACAAACTAGATATTAAACTGCATGATAATGGGGATGGTATCTCGGCGGCCAATGCAGAACGTATCTTTACTCCTTTTTTTACTACCCGCCGAAATCAAGGCGGCACGGGGCTTGGGCTGGATATTGTGGCTTCATTATTGCAAACGTGGAAGGGCGATATTCAATGGCAGGAAGTTGAGACTGGAGCGGCTTTTTTGATGCGTCTATTACGGGTAAATGAAGAATAAAAGGACAGCCTATAAAACAAAACATCCCTTACATTACTGATTATTTCCCTGATATTCATGCTTGGGTATTAGAGAGTATTCAGCTTGCGATGCAAGAAGGCTGACTTGAAGCAAGACGAATGCAAATGGGGAGGAAAACATCACATTTTCCTCCCCATTGGTAGCGCTCGATCAATAAGAAATAATAGATTATTTCTCTGGCACACCTTGCCATAGCATGTCATAACCTACTTCAAACGTACCATCACAATATTCAGCTAGCTGTGAAAACTTCTCATTAAATGCTTTATCCGCATGTGACGCTTCATGTTTCTCAAAAGACTGCCAATACGTGACGATCACAATATCACCCATTTCTTGCTGTATACGCTTATCATTATCGGTGCTTTCTCGAACAGAACCTTCCTCTGAGATAAACCCTGCATTGCGGTATACCTGACCGCCAATGAATCCACCATTATCATCGCCATAGTTATTTTTTACTACATTACACATTTCGCCTAATAAAAGTTCTACATCTTCGATCGTTACGCCTTCTTTTAGATCAACCACATTAAAGAGCATTTTGCTACCAAAAGGGATTTCAATAGGATGAAACATAAATTATTCCTTATTTTTAGAGTATTAATTACAGTTTATTGTTCTCAATGTATTATTTTTTAATACAAAAAGTAGCGTTGTAAAA
>JAGLDQ010000257.1 GCA_023145535.1 Cocleimonas sp.
ACACTGGATGCTAATAGAGGAAAGATAAGTTTCTTTTCGTGTTTATATAATCCAGGCGCTACAAAGGCCCATAGTTGATAAAAAATATAAGGTAAGGCAATAAGAAAGGCTGCTAGAAGGGCTAGCTTATAAGGTACAAAGACAGGGCCAGTAACCCCAACGCTGATGAGCGGTAAGCCTTGGGAAACAATGGGTTGTGCGAACCATCCAAACAGATCTTTAGCAAAGACGGCCAACGGTAAAAAAACAACAAAAAGAGAAATAACAATACGCATCATATGATTGCGTAGTTCGACGAGATGCGCTAGAAAACCTAGTTCTTCCGCTGATTCGGCTTTTTTCTTATCTTTGCTCTGTGTTTTATCAGTCATTTTTTCTTGGTTTCGCTTATGCTGTCACTAGTGTTGTTTTTCTTATCTTGCTTATCATTTTCATCAAGTGCTTTAACGTCATCAATACTGCTCTTGATATTCTCTTCAAATAGCCCTTTAGCCTCATCAACATTATTTTTAAAGTCGTCTTGAGTCTCGCTCACCATTTGACGTAGCTCCTCGATCTCTTTTTTCTGCTCAGAAAGAATATCGCGCATTTCTGATGCTTGAAATTCACGCTCAATATCAGCCTTAGTGGTTGAGATAAAGGCTTTCGCTTTTCCGACCCAGCCGCCAACCTTTGCTGCAACTTCTGGCAAACGTTCAGGACCTATTACAAGCAGTGCAATCACTGCAATAACCATTACTTCAGTAAAGCCAGCATCAAACATGAAGGAGACCTAGAATAGAAAAATGAGCGATCAATTTAAAATAAAATGTTAAAAATATGCGTTCGCTAACACCTTCCAATAGCTTCAGAGTACGATATTCTGAGCTTGTTGAAGAGTATGAGCTATTTGCTATAGGTTTTACTTATCATCTTAAATGGCTAGTCTAACAATAAAAAAATTATGCTTTGTTTTTATCTTTTATTCTAGATTCGCCATCAATTACATTGCCTTTGTCTTGTACTACTTGTTCAGGGGCTTTATCTTTGTCCTTACCTTCTTGCGCGTCTTTCATTGATTTTTTGAAATTTTTAATTGCGCCGCCTAAATCCCCCCCTGCGCTACGCAGACGTTTTGTGCCAAATAAAACTAAAACAATCACTAGAATTAAAATAAGTGACCCTGTGCTTGGCATTCCAAAAGCAAATAACATGGTTGTTCTCCTAAAATATAACGTTTAAATCTCGTGATGTTAAAACATAAAAGCGAGATGAAGTAATGTGTCTATCTACAATTTATCGTTGTTTTCTTTTAGTGGTACAAAGGATTTAACTCGATGGTTTAAAGACTTATTGATACGTCGTACACGTTGACTGCCAAATAAGACAAAAATAACCACTAATAGAATCATTAGCTGTTCTATGCTGGGCATTCCAAATGCAAATAACATGGCTTTCCCCTAAAAATTCGTTAACTTTCTTTGCGACTCGCTTTTTCTACTATCCCTGATGTTCCAAAGCGCCGTTCTAATTCTTTAAGTACGTCATTAGGATGTAACCCTTGTTGCGCGAGTAAGACAAGGGTGTGAAACCATAAGTCGGCCACTTCATAAATAACTTTATCGGTTTTACCATCAACGGATGCGTCTTTAGCGGCCATGACTACTTCGGTTGCTTCTTCGCCGACCTTCTTCAAGATCTGGTCTAGCCCTTTATGGTAAAGCTTTGCAACATAAGAACTATCAGGCGCAGCGGACTTGCGTGCTTCTAAAACTTCAGCAACTTGAGCGAGTGTATCGTTTTTTGTCATAAATAAAAATAATAACCTAAATTAAATAATATGGATGCTATAGGCGCATTTCAATCCCTTGATCCGCCATATATTCTTTAGCTTCGCCTATCGTATACTCTGCAAAATGAAAAATACTGGCAGCTAGCACCGCATCTGCCCCTGCTTTTATGACACCATCGGCCATATGTTGAAGGTTTCCGACACCACCCGAGGCGATAACAGGGATATTAACCGCGTCAACAATGGCTTTAGTTAGCGGAATATTAAAACCAACCTTCGTGCCATCACGATCCATGCTGGTGACTAATAGTTCACCTGCGCCATAGGCTTCCATTTTTTTTGCCCATTCAACCGCATCAATGCCTGTTTCTTTGCGTCCGCCATGCGTGAATATTTCCCATTGATCGGGTTCACCCTCTGCACTGGTTTTTTTAGCATCAATAGCAACCACAATGCATTGTGAACCGAAATAATCAGTGGCTTCTTTAATTAACTCAGGATTAAAGACAGCCGCAGAATTAATGGCGACTTTGTCTGCCCCTGCATTGAGCATTCTGCGTACATCTTTGAGTTCACGAATGCCTCCACCGACGGTCAATGGAATAAAAACTTTAGAGGCAATATCCTCAACCACGTGTACCATTGTCTCACGGTTATCGGAGGTTGCGGTAATATCTAAAAAGGTGATTTCATCCGCACCTTCTCGATTGTAGCGTTCAGCCACCTCAACAGGATCACCGGCATCGCGTATATTGACAAAGTTAATCCCCTTGACAACGCGACCATTATCAACATCTAAACATGGAATAATACGTTTTGCTAGACCCATCGTTTTTTCCTACGAGGCTAAAATAATAACCTCAAAATTAATCTCTCACAAGAAGGCGGACATGCCATGTGCTGTTAGCATGTTTTAGCAAGATAATAGCACAAGGGAATGATGATGAAATAAGATTATTCTGGGTAAAATGAGGCCTTAATGAACGGAAGGTCGAGGGCGGAATCAAGTAGAGGATGCAGGTAAGTTAAAAGCATGGTAATTTTAGTGATTGGTCGTTGTTTGTTGCTATATGCTTTGTCGAAATTGCATGTTTTAACAATTGCTTATTTGTTATGTTCTAAATTTTTTTGTTTGGGAAAGTCTTGTTGAAGGAAGTGTAATGTTGCATCGTTTGATTTTGTTTGTTCGCCATTTACGTAATATCGTTTTTTTTAAAAATTCGATACGTTTTTTAGTGGTGTTTTTGATGCTTGCAGGTATTTGGGTTGCTACCCGTGAGTTAGATATTCCGCCAGAGTACGAATTAAACGATAAGCTAATTCATGCTCTTGTTTTTTTTGGATTTGCCATTTTAGTCGATTTATCCAGTTCGCGAAAGCCTTTTTGGCTCTGGAAGGGCTTACCCCTATTGGTATATGGTGCATGTGTAGAAATTATGCAATATTTCACACCAGAGCGTAGTTTTTCAATGCTTGATTGGGGGGCTGATTTGTCGGG
>JAGLDQ010000258.1 GCA_023145535.1 Cocleimonas sp.
GCTTCTTAGTGACTGGTTTGATTTTGTTCCTATTGAAATGTTAACGAGTGCTTAATTAATTGATTGAGTGTAATGGGAGAGAATGCTAGAATCCCGCGCTCATGGGGAAGTGATATCTGACGGAAGGTCGTAATGAGTAATTCTAAATTAAATAAGCCGAGCCTTCTTCATATCGGTGCGGGTAATATTTTCTCCTCAATGATAATTTCAGGAATGATCATTGGTTATTTTGTTGATCAATGGCTGGAATTGACCCCTCTTTTTATGATGCTTTTCGGGGTGCTGGGCTTTATTGGTGGAATGAAAAAAGTTCATGCCATTTTAAGTTATGAAAATACCGAGAAGGAAGATAAGTAATAATGACAGCAGCGGTAGAAGATGTTGTTGCTAAAGCTAAAAGAAGTCGCAACTATCAGTTAGTAATTATTGCAGTGATCGCTGTTTTATTTTCACTGCGTGACCCTATGCATGGAGCGGCGGCTCTGTATGGTGGTTTTGTAAGTCTGTTTGTGAGCTGGACGCTCGGATTGGGAGTGATAAAAGCAACGGAGATTGCTAAAAATGATCCAAAAACAGCAGTAGGAATTTTGTATGGTAGCGCTGTACTCAGATTTGTTCTGGTATTAGTGTTATTTGGGATTGGTATGGGGACGCTAGGTTTTAACCCAATTCCCTTGGTGTTAACGGCAGTTGTGGCATGGGTCGCGGGTGTTGTGGCTTTACGCTAACTGAAAGTCATTCTTTAATGATGATTTGTCGTGTTGTCTGACTCAATAGTCGACGGTAATGAATCTAAAGTAATTGACCTTGATCAGTTTTCTTCCAAGAAACTAAAAAAATTTAAAATTTAATGAGGATATAAACGTGTCAGCAACAGAAAATGCCGATGGTGGCGGTGGAACGGTCGCCTATATTCAACATCACCTAACAAATCTACACACGGGTGAGGGCTTTTGGACAATAAACTGGGATACTATCATTATCAGCATCTTATTAGGTGGTGTGATAATGTGGATGGCATCTAAAGTTAAAAATAACCTTGAATCAGGGACACCTGGGGGGTTTCAGAATTTTGTCGAAATGATTCTGGAATTTGTACAAACACAAGTGAAAGACTCTTTTCCTGGTCATAACCCACTTATCGCACCATTAGCACTTACGGTGTTTTTATGGGTTTGGTTGATGAACTTTATGGATTTGATTCCTGTCGATTTGTTGCCAACATTGGCCGCAGGGTTGGGTATTCCTTATCTTAAGGTTGTGCCAACCACCGACTTAAATACTGCGCTAGCAATGGCGCTGGTTGTTTTCCTCTTAACGGTTTATTACAACATCAAGATCAAAGGGCCGATGGGCTATCTTAAAATGTTCCTTTTTCATCCCTTTGGAAAAGCGGCTGTGCCTGCCAATATGGTGATGACCACCATCGAAGAATTAGCAAAACCATTAAGCCTTGGTTTGCGTTTATTCGGCAATATGTTTGCGGGTGAGTTGGTCTTCTTGCTGATTGCATTACTAACACTGGGTGCAACTATTAGTGCGGGTTTGTTGATCTGGTTCCCTTTGCAGGTAGTCCTTGATTTAGCTTGGTTAATCTTCCATATTTTGGTGATTACTTTGCAAGCCTTTATCTTCATGGTACTGACTATTGTATACCTTGGAATGGCACACACGGAAGATCACTAATTATAATTGATTCACTATGTTTAAGTCTGAGCTTAGATCAGACTTAAACTCAGATTTTAAATTTTACTTTTTTACTTTTAATGGAGATATATGCAATGACTGCTGAAATGATTGCTCAAATCTATGCTTACACGGCTGTTGGTGTTGGTGTGATTCTTGCTGCTGCGGGACTGGGTTCTGCGATTGGCTGGGGTTTAATTTGTGCTAAAACACTAGAGGGTATCGCACGTCAACCTGAAATGCGCCCTCAATTGATGACAAATATGTTTATCTTCGCTGGTTTAATGGAGTCTTTCCCTTTCATTATCTTAGCATTCGCAATGTGGTTCTTGTTCGCAAATCCATTCGTTGGTGCGATGCAAGCTGCCATTGCTGGACTATAAAGCACGACTTGTCGCTTAGATGATAATCTTTTGATTTACTTGTTGAAGTAATGAAATAAGATTAATTGGAATAACATAGTTTAGTAATGAGGTGAAACGTGAGTATTACAATCACATTAATAGCACAGGTGCTCGCCTTTACGATCCTAATTTGGCTCGTGAATAAGCATCTGTGGGGGCCTCTTTCTGCTGTACTTGAAGAACGCCAAAAGAAGATTGCAGATGGTTTAGCTGCATCGGAAAAGGGACTTCAAGAGCAAGAACAAGCTGAAGTGCGCGCCAAAGAGGTTGTTGATGAAGCGAAGAAAAAAGCAGCTGATATTATCGCTCAAGCGCAAGCACGTAGCTCTCAAGTAATTGCAGAGTCTAAAGGCAAAGCCGCAGAAGAAGCAGAGCAGCTAATTGCTGGTGCTAAAGCTGAAATAGATCAAGAAGTTAATCGAGCTAAAGATGGTTTGCGTAAGCAAGTTTCAGACTTAGCTGTTGCTGGTGCGAGTAAAATCGTTGGCAAAGAGATTGATGCAAACGCACATAAAAAGGCGTTGAAAGATCTTATCGCGCAAATATAGGGGGCACTATGTCTGAATTGACAACAGCTGCTCGTCCTTATGCTCGTGCAGTGTTTGAAATGGCAAAAGAAACAAAAAGTTTGTCCGATTGGTCAGACTCACTTTCTTTTATGGGCGCAGTGGCTAGTGATGCAGGTGTTGCTGCATTGCTAGAGACACCCAAAATGGCCAAGCAAGCAGGTGCAGATGCATTCATCAAGTTATGTGATAACAAACTGGATGATAAGGCAACAAACCTAGTCAAAACATTAGCAGATAATAATCGTATTAAGCTTTTTCCTGAAATAAGTACTTTGTTTGAAGTACTAAAGGATGAGGAAGAAGGTAGTGTTGAAGCGATTGTTCGATCGGCGAGTAAGTTGACAAAGGCTGAGGAGAAGTCGATAGCGACTGCTTTAAAGAAACGCCTTGGACGCGAAGTGAAGCTTAAGGTCAGTATTGATAAAGCACTCTTAGGGGGTGCGATTATTAAAGCTGGTGACTTAGTAATAGATGGTTCGATTCAAGGTCGTCTGAAAAAGATGACAACGGCAATGGCAAATTAGCCAGTGGTTTAACCTTGGATTAAGGAAAGAGGATAGGTAAATGCAACTTAACCCGACTGAAATCAGTGATCTGATCAAGAAGCGTATCGATAGCTTTGAGACAGATGCTGAAGCACGTACAGAGGGTACCATTGTTTCGATAATGGACGGTATTGTACGTATTCATGGTTTATCCGATGTAATGTCAGGCGAGATGATTGAATTCTCCAATGGCGCATATGGATTGGCTTTGAACTTAGAACGTGATTCTGTTGGTGCGGTAGTCTTAGGTGACTACAAAGGTATCACAGAAGGCGATGTAGCAAAATGTACTGGTCGTATCTTGGATGTGCCTGTAGGCCCTGAATTATTAGGGCGTGTAGTGGATTCATTAGGTGCGCCCATTGATGGTAAAGGCCCCGTTGAAGCAACACAAATGGGGTTTATTGAGCGTGTAGCGCCAGGGGTTATTGATCGTAAGTCGGTTGATGAGCCAATGGAAACAGGGATTAAAGCACTTGACTCAATGGTACCTGTGGGACGCGGTCAGCGTGAATTAATTATTGGTGATCGCCAAACGGGTAAAACAGCCGTCGCGATTGATGCCATCATTAATCAAAAAGGCAAAGACGTAAAATGTATTTATGTTGCGGTTGGGCAGAAAGCATCTTCAGTGGCCGTGGTTGTACGCAAGCTTGAAGAGCATGGCGCAATGGATTATACCATTGTGGTCGCGGCTAATGCATCGGATCCTGCATCAATGCAATACCTTGCACCGTATGCTGGGTGTGCAATGGGTGAATATTTCCGCGACCGTGGCGAAGATGCACTCATTATCTATGATGACTTGACTAAGCAAGCATGGGCCTATCGTCAAGTATCGCTTCTATTACGTCG
>JAGLDQ010000259.1 GCA_023145535.1 Cocleimonas sp.
ATTGTGATTTTAGTCGCCATTTATTATGTCTTTACCCTGATTGCCAATTTAATTGCGGCGCCGTTTAACGCATTACTTGCTGAGAGGGTAGAGACGCATTTGAATGGTTTGCCAATGCCTGAATTTAAAGGCTATAAGGCAATGATGAAAACAGTAGGAAAGACGGTTTTGAGTGAGTCCCGTAAAATACTCTATATGCTTAAGTGGTTGCCTGTGTTGATTATTATCAGCCTAATCCCAGGGCTTAATATCATCGCGCCTTTCGCTTGGGCGTTATATGGCGCGTGGATGTTGGCGTTGCAATATACAGATTATCCGATGGGTAATCATGAGCTGTTTGTTAAGGAAGAGCTAATACTATTAAGAAAACACCGTGGTCGTTCGTTAGGCTTTGGCGGAGCGGTGATGTTTATGACCACTCTTCCTGTGCTGAACTTCTTTGCGATGCCCGCCGCTGTTGCGGGTGGTACCGCATTTTGGGTGGATCGACTGTCTCAATAAACGTTACGTTTGCGGGGTATAAATCACACCATTAAAAGAAATGCTTAAAAAAATGGTCACATTTGTTTTTGCTTGGAAATAGGTTTCTTGATCGGGTGTGCAGAGATTAATAGAGCTTTGCCCTAGCGTCAGACGTTGATGATGTAGTTTATATTTGATTGGTGTTTTTTTACTTATCTGTAATGCACCATGATCAACTGTTAATATATTGATATTGCCGTCGAATAGTTCGCTGGATATAGAATTTTTTGCAGGGAGTGCGTAAAGAAATCCTGCTATCTTTCCGTCAGAAAATAACTCACAGCGTTGTGAGTCTCCTGAGGTTTGTGCATTTCTCATTAACTTCGATCGTAAAGATCGGTATTGCTTTAATCTGATGGCCTGATAATAAAAGTACTCTGCAAACTGTTTTAATGCCTGTGTGAATTTACTACCCACCCCGTGTTTTCCGTAAGCCTTTCTAATCGCTAGATAGAAGTCTGTAAATTCATCGTTTAAGCCGCCTTGCAGTTGGTACTGATTTGCTTGTGCTATGTCTCCCATTTTGAAGTTCCTCCTTTATATGATGGTGTGAAAAATTCCGCCCAAGAATCTTTTGATAAATAAATTGCTAAGGGTATTAATAAAAATAATAACCTTGTGCTATATATACCCTTTTTATGCGGCATAAGCAAAGATAATGCCAATTAATCGGTGTTATTTTCTATCTTTATTTTTTTTACTAAATAATGGGCTGGTTCAGTGGCTTGAGCGTAATAATGGATGGTGCTTTATTTCTTTGTATTTTATCTAATGATCGGACTGATCATCATCCCAAATTCTTTGTCTTTCCCTTTTTTTATAGACACTAAAATAAGCGCTTAGTTCTTGATAAGATTGTTGTCCGACGGCTTTTTTGATTAACCACCCTTGTGGTGAAATAATAAAGGTTGTAGGTGTGCCAACGACATCACTAAAAATTTTTGTGATGCTGCTTTGATCAGGCACGATAAGGTAGTTGTATTGATTGCGTTTCATTGCTTCTTTAATTTTTTGTACGGATTCAGCACCATAGTTGATGCCTAGTAGCGTCACCTTGTCTTTATTATTTTGTTGGAAGCGAATTAATGTCGGTGCTTCTTTTTGGCAAATGGGGCAGTACCCCGCCCAGAAGTTAAGAAATAGCCATTTTCCCCGATACTCTGAAAGACGATGTTTATCCCCGTTGATATCAGTAAAGGTAATGTTGGGTACGACTGCATTTTCTGCTAATGGCTTCGCTTGAGCTGTTAAGGAAAGGGTAACGAGACTAATAAAAAGAAGGGTCGCCGCCATCCGATGAAAATTTGTTGATGTTATGATCATTTATTATACTATCCTTAGTGTTTATGAGTACAGAAAAATATAGTTTAAATTTTATAAGTTGCTTATTTTATTTATCTTTAGGGTAAAATAGGGACAGCGTTAATGTCGAGTGTTTTTTAGGAAGAATTTAGTTTCCATTCTGGATGACGGTAAACTATGCTTTCAAAAAGAGTCATAACATTGAGAAGGAATTTGAATGAGTGAAATAACGACGATTTACCACAATCCACGCTGCTCAAAATCACGCGCAACCTTGGAAATATTGACGAAAAAAGGGGAGTCACTTGAGATTATCAGCTATTTAGACACACCGCCTGATCGTGAGACGTTGGAAAGAGTGCTTGACCAGCTTGGTTTACAGCCACGTGAGTTGATGCGTACAGGAGAAAGCGTTTATAAAGCGTTACATCTTGCGGATGAAGCGTTGACTCATGATGATTTGATAACGGCAATGCTGGACAACCCCATTTTAATAGAGCGTCCAATCGTCATAAAAAAGGGTAGGGCGGTGATTGGCCGTCCTCCTGAGTCTGTTATTACTATTTTATAAGTGGTTGAGAGTTGCAGATGAAAAATGTATTAGTACTCTATTATAGTCGCCATGGCGCAACGGCTGAAATGGCACGATTAATCGCACGTGGTGCGGAGTCTATAAAAGGCGTTGAGGCCGTGATTCGTACCGTGCCAGAGATTTCGACAACCTGCGAATCAACACAGCCGAGCGTCCCAGATGACGGTGCTCCTTATGTGAGCTTGGATGAATTAAAACAAGCGAATGCATTAGCGTTGGGCAGTCCAACACGTTTTGGCAATATGGCCGCGCCGTTAAAATACTTCTTAGAGCAAACCAGTGGGCATTGGTTGTCGGGTTCATTAGTCGGCAAGCCCGCAGGTGTTTTTACCTCCGCGTCTAGTTTGCATGGTGGGCAAGAATCAACCCTGCTTTCAATGATGATTCCACTCCTTCATCATGGCATGATTATTTCAGGTTTGCCGTATACTGAGTCTGACCTGTTAACCACGCAAACAGGGGGTACACCTTACGGCCCGTCGCATGTGGCAGGTGCAGATAATAGTAATCCACTGTCAAAAGAAGAGAAAATACTCTGCAAAGCCTTGGGTAAACGATTAGCAGAGTTGGCAACGAAGCTATGATGAATCTAACGTTATGGCGGTTGCTTACCTTGGTCAGTTTTTTTGGCTTAATGCTGGCTATTATTGTCTGGAATGGTTGGTTAACACCGATTCAATATCTAAATAGAGGCGTGGAGATCGCTATTTTAGAGTTTCCCTTACTGTTTTTTGTGCGCGGTCTTATTCATGCCGATCGTGACAAACATATCGCGCTTACCTTGTTGTCCCTTGTGTATTTCTTTCTTGGGGTCTGGTTTATTTTTGCACCTGAAGAAAGCTGGTATGGGTATGTATTGACTCTTCTAAGTTTGGGTTTGTATCTGGGTAGTTTTTTCTATGTCAGGACTTTGGATAAGATTGCAGAGACTGAAGCGGATGATTAATGCTATTTTTATTTTTTTAGATAATCGCAAAAGGGTATCTCTAGTTTAGTTCACCTTTCTATCGCTCGATGATTACTGGTGACCTTCTTTCTGCTGATAGCCTCCATTTTGAGGCATTTTAAACTCCCTTAAAAAGTTCACTTGCCATCAAACGTGCTATTCCTTCTCTGATTTTATTTTGTACGATTTTTAGTTAATAAGGGGGAATTATAGACACCAGTAGCGGTTAATATAACGGACGCAAAAAAAATCGCTGGTTTCTCTTGAATTCACCGCCATAAACCCTACCTTATACGCAGTTATTAAGGGATTAAATTGATCTCCTTAAAAAATCATCCTATCCAGATAGAGACACACTTATGAGTAGCGAAAAAAGTTCGGCTAAGCAAGCCACAGGCGCTGTTAATCCTGAGGGAAAGACAGAATCGCCCATTCCAAACAATCCAAATTTTGCTGAACAATCTGAGGTTGAGGTGTCAGAGGCTGATTTACCGCATGAGGAGCAAACAGAAGATGCGATTGCGACTTTGCGTGAAAAACTAGCCAAGGCGGAGAAAAAGGGGGCAGAGAGTTGGGATACTTTGGTGCGTTTGCAAGCGGAGATGGATAATCAACGTAAACGTACGGAGAAACAAGTCTCGGATGCACATAAATTTGCAATAAAAAGTTTTGTCGAACAACTTTTGCCCGTGATTGATAGTCTGGAGATGGGGTTACAAGCAGAGGGTGATTTAGCGAGTATTCGTGAAGGTATGAACCTCACCTTGAAACAATTTAACGCCTTAATGGAAAAGCAAAGTTTGGCAGCGGTTGATCCTTTAGGGGAACAGTTTGATCCTGATTTACATCAGGCAATGGCGATGCAACCCAGTGAAGAGTATGAGGACGGACTGGTCGCGGCGGTGATGCAAAAAGGATATACCTTAAATGGACGTTTAGTACGACCCGCAATGGTGATGGTTGCAAAAAATGGCTAACGTATCGCTTGAATTACAAGAAACAAACCATACTTTACTAGCTATTGCAGAAACACAGACAAAATATAAAACATAGCCTACTCATTAAAAGGCTATAAAAAAATTGGAGAATATCATGGGAAAAATTATTGGAATCGATTTAGGTACTACCAATTCTTGCGTTGCGGTCATGGAAGGTGATGCCCCAAAAGTGATTGAAAATGCGGAGGGTGATCGCACAACCCCTTCGGTTGTCGCATTTTCAGACGATCAAGTTTTAGTGGGCCAGCCCGCAAAACGTCAAGCGGTCACCAATCCTGAAAATACTTTATATGCGATCAAGCGTCTGATTGGACGTACTTTTGATGAAGATGCGGTACAAAAAGATATTAAACTGGTGCCTTACAAAATTATCAAAGCCGATAATGGGGATGCTTGGGTTGAAGCAAATGGCAAAAAAATGTCACCTCCAGAAGTGTCAGCACGTATTTTACAAAAACTAAAAAAAGATGCTGAAGCTTATTTAGGTGAAGAAGTAACCGAAGCGGTTATTACCGTCCCAGCTTACTTTAATGACTCACAACGCCAAGCAACGAAAGATGCGGGTAAAATTGCGGGTTTAGAAGTGAAGCGTATTATCAATGAGCCTACTGCGGCGGCGCTTGCTTTTGGTATGGATAAATCAGCAGGGGATAGCACCATTGCGGTGTATGACCTAGGTGGTGGTACTTTTGATGTATCGATTATTGAAATTGCAGAGATTGATGGCGAGTATCA
>JAGLDQ010000026.1 GCA_023145535.1 Cocleimonas sp.
ACACCAGGAACACCTGCTGTTCCAATAGACGCTAACACTGACATCAATATAACGGTTAAATACCCCGAAATACCCAGATCTACGCCATAGACATTCGCGATAAAGACGGTTGCGACACCTTGCATAATCGCCGTACCATCCATGTTGATGGTTGCGCCAAAAGGAACCGTGAAGGATGCAACTGAGTTATTCACACCAAAACGCTCAGTAACCGTCCGCATGGTCACGGGGATGGTTGCATTGGAGCTGGCTGTACTAAATGCAAACACCTGAACATTTCTGATTTTCTTCAGGAACATCGCTGGACTTAAACCTGAGAAAACTTTTAACACGATCATTAAGGTAATAAACAAATGGAACATTAATGCGCCCACTAGAACCGCCACATAACCTGCCAACGATGCCAGTAAACCTAAGCCAAGTGTCGCCACGGCTTTAGCAATCAAGGCAAAGACCGCATAAGGTGCAACTGACATGATGATATTAACCATTTTCATCATGATTTCATTGGCTATTTCAGCACCTTCAATAAAGCTTTTTGCCTTTTTTCCCACCATTAGCATACTAATACCAAGTAGGATAGAGAAGAAGATAATAGGCAACATATCGCCATTAGCCATTGAATTAATAGGGTTTTTAGGAATAATATCAATAAACACTTGAGTCAATGGAGGAGATTCTTTGCCTACAAACTCAGACGCTGTCTCGATATTCATGCCGCTACCGATACCAAAGGCAACTGCGATAGCAATAGCGGTCGCAATAGCAATGGCCGTTGTCATCATATAAAGGGCAAATGATTTACCCCCCACACGCCCAAGCATTCTAATATCGCCAATACCACAAACACCACAGATCAAAGAGAAGAACACCAAAGGAACAACTAACATCTTTAATGCGTTGACAAACATTTTACCAACAACATGGAACAGTCCATTAACGATATAAGTGTCTACAAATGCATTCGCTACCAATCCTGACAGGTTCAATCCTAAGCCGACGGCAATTCCCAGTGCCATGCCTAAGAGAACCTTTACCGTCAGGCTCATCTTTTTCTCACTACTCATCATCTTAACTCCTTTAATTGATTAAATTACACACATATGAAATTTATTTATTGAGAGTATTGATGTATTTCATACAAGCATAATCAAAAATTATAACCTTTATAGATTATTTTGCATGATAAATTATGCGTATATTTTCATCATCGAAACTAATTAGAGGTATTTTTACGATCGTCGTAACTAAATGCTTGCTAATAAAAAAAATCAATAGGTTATAAATTTATTTAACTAACATTTTCTCCTAAATGTACTAAAATAGTAGAGCGATTAAGGATAATCGCTCTTAACTAAACAAGAGGGAAAAAATATGAACATAAAGCGTTATGTAGCAGAGTTTATTGGAACATTTTGGTTAGTTTTAGGGGGATGTGGCAGTGCCGTATTAGCCGCTGCATTTCCTGAGGTGGGTATTGGCTTGCTGGGTGTATCACTCGCCTTTGGCTTAACGGTTCTCACCATGGCGTATGCAATTGGTCATATCTCTGGCTGCCATCTAAACCCTGCGGTTTCGATTGGATTATGGGTTGGCAAACGCTTTCCTGCCAATCAGCTTCTGCCTTATATTCTTGCTCAAGTAACAGGAGCATTTGCGGCGGCGGTTGTCTTATATTTTATTGCAAGTGGTCAAGCGGGTTTTGATGTAACCGCAGGCTTTGCCTCAAATGGATTTGGCGAACATTCACCTGGTGGTTATACAATGACTGCCGCACTAATTACAGAAGTCGTGATGACCATGATGTTTATCTTTATCATTATGGGCGCAACGGATGAACGCGCTCCAAAAGGCATGGCACCAATAGCCATTGGTTTAGGACTAACGCTGATTCATTTAATTAGCATTCCTATCACCAATACCTCTGTTAACCCTGCACGAAGCACAGGGGTAGCGATTTTACAAAATGGGTGGGCAATCGAACAATTATGGTTATTTTGGGCGGCTCCTATTGTGGGCGCAATACTTGGCGCTGTCATTTATAATTTTATTGCGAGCGAATAATTACAAAGCACCGCTACTTTTTATATTCAAATAGGCATTGATCAATTCAACACTTAAATGATCGGGCGTGGTTTCTAACGCGCTCGTTCCGTTGTGTAACAACTTTTCAAAGGCTTTTTTACGATGTTGTAAGTATTGATGCGTTGCCGCGTTGAGAATGGCATCGGGTAGCTTTTCAATGGGTTTATGCAACACATTGTCGATTGCTTTTTCACGTAGACTACTGACGAGTACTAGATGACGTTTGCGTAATAGGTTAATGGCAGGCAATAAATCATCACTGTCTTCATCACGAATATTGGTTAATACAATAATTAAGGCGCGCTTTTTATGACGAATCATCAAATCGGTTGCTGCTTTGCTGAAATCTGGCGATTCACTGCTGGGTTGTAAATCGTAAATTGTATTTAAGATTTGTTGAATTGTATGATAGCCCTTACGTGGTGGTATCCAGCGCGACTCACCTGAGAATGTACCTAGCCCTACCGCATCACCTTGACGCAATGCGACATAAGAAAGTAGTAAAATAGAATTTAACGTATGATCAAAATGCGATAAATCATCATCTTTGGCTAACATGCGATGCCCACAATCCAGCATAAAGATAATGTCTTGATCACGCTCATCTTGATATTCACGCGAGATAAGCTTTAGGCTACGCGCGGTTGCTTTCCAGTCAATCTGGCGTAACGCATCACCTTCACGGTATTCACGGAGTTGATGAAAATCCTGCCCCTCTCCACGACGACGCTTTTTGATAATCCCCATTTGACTTAGATTATTGTCAGTCGCTAGCAAGGCATATTGAGAAATTGCAGCAAAATTAGGGTAGACGTGTGTTTCGCTCACTTCATCTAATCTGAGATTGCGCTGCCATAATCCTAGCAATGAATCCAAATGAATTTGCACTAACGGAAAGAAGAACTTACCCCGCTCTACTGCGGTTAATTTATACTCAATATCAGCATATTGTCCCGCGCCTAGACTCAGATGAACAGGCAGTCCTTCAACTTCCATTGATTCAGGATAGTGATCATAAACTTGGAGTGTTTGTGAACGCTTAGCATGATTATGTAAGCGTAGCTTTATTTGACGATTAACCCCTAATGGTAGAGAGCTAGGCGCATCTCGAAAAGCTTCGATAGGTTGTTTTAGATAGACTAATAGCAAATCAATGATCGCACTAACCAGCACGATCATTAAGGCAAAGTTCCATAGTGCGATTAAATCTGTCCATACCGTTGCTAATAAACCGATTAGCGCGATGATTGAGAGGATATAAAAGAGGCGTTTGGAAGGAATGGGCATTCTGAAATCCCGATATTTATTAGCAGCACCACTGGCGCATGGAATGAGGATTCATCTCACAAAGATGCAAAGTACACAAAGAAATTCGCCTTTCTTCGCCTACTCTGCGTCTTTCAGGGAAATATCTTGTATCTCTTTAACCGTCTTGTAATAGATTTTTAAGATCAATCAACGCCGCATTAGCGCGTGAAATATACGATGCCATCACCAAAGAATGATTGGTAACAAAACCAAAGCCACTCCCGTTAAGAATTATAGGGCTCCAAACGGTTGCTTGCGTAGATTCCAGTTCACGGATAATTTGACGCAAACTAACCAGTGCATTTTTCTTCTTCAATACATTTTGAAAATCTATTTCTACCGCTTTTAAAATATGCAGTATTGCCCATGCCTGTCCACGCGCCTCATAAAACACATCATCAATCTTAAACCGATCCGTTTTAATCAATTGTTGATCAGCCGTTTGCGTACTTTGTGTTGCTGAACTATCACCAGCTAAATCGGTATTAATTCTTATTTGTCCAACACTAGCACTTAAGTTTTGTGATAGTGAGCCAAGGCGCTTTTGCATTTTATTTAATAAAGTACGCAAGTTATCTGCACGTGCATAAAACTGTGCTTTCCCTTGTTGTAACTCATCAAGATAAGCCTCTACTTTTTTACGTCCTTTATTATATGAACTCTCCGCGGCAGGCAGCATCCATGATTCACTATCAATATTAAATCTAATTTGTCCCTGAACCAGATTTTTATTTTCGATTGATTGAGATTGTGAGCGACTTAAGTCATCCCGCATCGATAATGAAAAATCACGAATTTGCGTGAGTACGCCAAACTCCCAGTTCGGAATATTATCCATCAACACCCCAGGCGGCAGCTTATCATTTTCAATAAAGCCGCCGGGCTTATCAAGTAATGCGCCAATTAAGCCTGAAAGTGTAGCGGTTGTAACCGCGCCATTGACCAGCGTCTGTCCTTTTTCAGTACCCGTTATTTCATAGGTATTTTCAAGTACATCAAATTGCTTTGGCTCACTACTCCAAATAAACATTAACACAAAGACGGCAAGTACAGCGGTCACTGTAAAGAGTCCTAATGTCCACTTTAATCCTTTTTCTTTCCATACTTTAGGGTTGTAATAAGAAATGACTTCTTTTGTCTTTTTCACCGTTTTTTGCGCAACAGGCATACTGTTTTCCTCTGGTTATTTTAGTTATAATTGTGTGGGCTGATGAATAATAATTCAATAGCTTTCCACTATGCAACGCCTATACTCAAATTTTTTCTGTCCTTAGGGTAATGATTGAGCTTTCATCCCTTAGAGTTCATTACCATACATTTTTAATAACAGGTCTTGGAAAACTCTAAATAGTTAGGACTTACTCGCTGTAGAAAATAATTATTTTAAAATCAGTTATTTAGAATATTAACCTTAAATATAGAAGGGCTTAGTTGTTTCAATTGAAATTATAACCAACTGATTAGTAACGAAAATATTTTTACAGGAATGCTAATAATTCACAAAATATGAATAAATGCTGGTGTATCGTCTTTAAAACGCTAAATGATAGTTTTTTTTCAATTAAAGCAAACACTGCTCAATGAAATCATCGGCTAAAGGCGGCAATGTTATGGGTTGATCAAACCAAACATAAAGCGGCTGATCTAGCCCCATGCCATGCATATAATTATAAAGTGCTCTATTTAATCCTTTCCCCAGCATCTCATGATTCACATCAACGCGATCGGTAAAGTCAATATCATTATTGGCAAAGAGCGCATTGTTCGGCGGGTTAAGCGTTACGGCGTATTCCTTTGGATTCATTCCCACAGGGCTATGAATGGTGGCGGCAAAACGATGCCAGTAGGCGGAGTGAAAGCATTGGTTGAGCATCAATTGACGCACATATTCGAGCGATAAAATCGTTTCAGCTTCGGTTTGTGTGGGGAATCCATACATTAAATAGGTGTGGACTAGAATGCCTGCATCAGAGAATCCTTTGGTAATGCGCGCGACTTGTTGCACGGTTACGCCTTTTTTCATTAAGGCTAATAAACGGTCTGAGGCAACTTCTAGCCCACCGCTAATCGCGACACAGCCAGCGTCCGCTAATAATTGACATTTTTCGGGGGTAAATGTTTTTTCAAAGCGAATATTTCCCCACCATGTAATGATTAAGCCTTTATCAATTATTTTCTGAGCGAGCGCAAAGAGTACTTTAGGGGGGGCGGCTTCATCAACAAAGTGAAACCCTGTTTGTCCTGTTTCGGCAATCAATGTTTCAATGCGTTGCACGATAATATCGGCTCCCGCTTCATCGTAGCGAGCAATATAATCGAGACTAATATCGCAAAAACTGCATTTCGACCAGTAGCAGCCATGCGCTATGGTGAGCTTATTCCAACGTCCATCACTCCATAGACGATGCATGGGGTTAAGCATTTCACACAGGGAGAGATAGTTATCAAGGGGCAAACCATCATAAGTGGGCGTGCCAATGTCTTTATGCGCGATGTCTTTGTCGTTGGTATTATTCGCATAGATAATGTTGCCTTTATGCAAATAAAAAGTACGCACTAAAGTATCCTGTGCACTTGTGCCTTCAAGATAGGAAAATAAATTTAATAGAGGGCGCTCGCCATCATCCAGCAAAATATAATCAACAAATTCAAAGAGGCGAGGGTCTTTTAGGCTACGTAATTCGGTATTGATATAACCGCCGCCAAGTAGGATTTTAAGCTTAGGATTGAGTTGGCGACAGTATTTAGCGATTTGCAATGCGCCCAGCATATTGCCAGGAAAGGGTACAGTGATGCCGATAATATCAGGTGCTTCTTCTACGATATATTGATCTATCAAGTGCTGTAAGCATTTTTCGGTGTAGCGCGTTTCTTGTGCCAGTGTATTGTACAAATCATCAAACGAAGGGTTGGAGGCGGCTAAACGCTCTCCATAGCGCGAGATTTCAAACTGTGGATCAACGCCATCGTGAATCACATCAATTAGATCATCTAAAAATAAAGTGGCTAAATATTTGGCTTTGTCTTGTGTACCCAAATGCCCAAATGCCCATTGCAGTGTATCGCCAACGGCCTCTTGCATGTCATTTAAGCCTTCAAATTTAGCGCCTTCGGGGAGAAATTTACGGGAGGCAATGCGTAGTGCAAGGCTAGGATCTTTACCTTGTAAGAAGCGGATGACAGGCGCAATGCAGGTTTTAATTTTCTCAAAATGAACGAGGAAGTGGTAAATGGAGTCAGGCAGATCCTCATCGTTAAACGCCGCAAAGTTATCTTCAACGATCTCGCTCATGTCATTGAGTCCCTTTTGAGTCAGCATCATGAGCAATAACTCAATGGCCATATCACGTTGTGCGGTGGCATAACCTTGTTGGCGCAAAAAGCCCGTTAAATACGCACTAGCGGGGTAAGGCGTATTGAGTTGCGTCATGGGAGGGGTTAGGAGAAGGGTTTTCATCAGATTATTATCAAAATTAGGGCGGTTGCTCTGCTCAACCTCATCGATGAGTTCATGTGAGGTATGAGTGTTTAGCCATGCATTCCTATGCTGGGTGTGGGAACGCTATAAATTAACTATTACGGGCTTTGAATTTTTCTCCTTTAGGCTCAATCCCTCCCATACTTGAAAATTCGGGGGCAATACCAAAAAAGACAGGGCTTTGTAGTGAAAAACGCATGATGGCATCATCATTTTGCTGTTTCCAATGTTTAGCATCTGGCGCTAACCATTGGTTACGAGAGCGTCCTATTTTACTTTCTTGATGTTCTATCCAAGAACTGAGGCGATTGTCATACTGATCTTTAATCCAGTTGCGTAACGTGCGATACGCTTTATTTGCACGAAAATGATCGCTACAGCCATCATCTAGCCCACCCGAATCTATGGATAATGTCCCAACCGTTAGTGTGTTTTCTAGTAGCTCTGAAGGCTGAAATTCAAGAATACAATCCCCTATCGCAAAGTGATTATCGGTGGTTATCGTTTCAATATGATCTTTAGCAAAGCGAGTAAAGTCCTCTGCATCAGAAGGTAACATAAAAAATTGAAGTTCTGCTTTCATAGGAAGTTATGGGTGGTTATTAAAGTCCACAGAGTATAGCATTCGCTCGGTTGTATTAACACGAGGATGGCAAGAATGAAAATTTGGGTGGATGCTGATGCGTGTCCTGTCGTGATCAAAGAAATTCTCTTTAGAGTCGCAAATCGCACTAAAATAATGGTCACACTGGTGGCAAATCAATACATACGCACCCCTCCTTCGCTCTTTATTAAATTTATCCAAGTCGCCGCTGGGTTTGATGTGGCGGA
>JAGLDQ010000260.1 GCA_023145535.1 Cocleimonas sp.
GCATCATTTTTTCACTAAAGGGACGGACTAAAACAGCCTGCAAAGGAATAATATCATTTAATTTATCCACATAGTGCCGCTCTTTTTTATCAACCAATACAATCACTTTGGTTTCAGGTGAATATTTTTGCAGTGAGTAAAGCATAACATCCAAATTGCTAATATTGACCCCTGCATAATTGTTCCCATAGCCATAGAAAAACTCAGCAACAATATAATCAGGTGGTAGCGTTTTTAATTTTTTAATCACTTTACGCATGGAGTTAAAGGTATGCTCTTCAATACCAAGCCTGCTGTAAAGTTGGATAAAATTAGGATGGCGAGGCGATTCAATAATGGAGAATAATGGTTTAGGCATACCTTAGCTAAACGCCTCATCATATTGCTTTTCAGAAAAACCCACCATGACCTGATCTGCCATTTCCAATACAGGTCGCTTGATAATTGTTGGCTGATCTTCCATGACCACTAAGGCGAGTATTTCATCCATATTTTGTTTCGTCTCATCGGGTAAATTGCGCCATGTCGTACTGCGCTTATTGAGTAGCTTTTCCCAACCCAATTCTTTGACCCATGCGCGGAGCTGGATTTCATTGACACCATCGGCCCTGAAATCATGAAAAGTATACTTAATACCCTGTGTTTCCAGATAGCTACGTGCTTTTTTAATCGTGTCACAGTTTTTAATACCGTACAGTATAACCATTATTTTCTCCCAATACTTAGTCGGTCATTTTCATGATAATCTTGAATACAAGCTGTTTGTTGTAAACCTACCTTTTCCATTAATTTTGGCACAATAATACCTTGATCATAACCATGCTCGATAATAATCCAAGCATCGGCTTTCATATAGTCTAAAGCAGAACCCAACAGCGTATTAATATCATCCAGCCCCGTTTCACCTGCCGCTAACGCTTGTAATGGTTCATAGCGTATCTCTTGTTGTAAATGCGGATCATCTGATTTGATATAGGGCGGATTGGAAAGGATAAGATCAAATTTTTCACGCTCTATCGTAGCAAACCAATCAGACAATATAAAATTCACGGTATGAATACTATTTCGGTGTGCATTTTTTTGGGCGATGACCAACGCTTTCTTTGAATAATCACTCGCCGTAATCAGTGCATTGGGTTTCTCACGAGCAATAGCTAAGGCAATCGCCCCTGTTCCTGTGCCTAAGTCGAGAACTTTTGGGGCTGTTAGGTGTTGAATTTTTTCTAAAGCAATTTCGACTAATAATTCTGTTTCAGGCCGAGGGATTAACACATCTTCCGTGACGATTAAATCCAGTGACCAGAATTCTTTATGTCCTAATAAATAAGCCACGGGATAGTCCGTGAGGCGTTTTTCAATAAGCTGTTTAAAGGTTTGCTGTATTGATGCATTAACCTGCTTTTCACCCCATGCGTAGAGGTAACTGCGTTCTTTATTGAGACAGTGCCCTAAGAGCAACTCAGCATCCAGTTGTGGGCTATCGGATAGAGTTGCTAGTTGCTTACTGGCTTGTTTGAGCAATGATTGAATGGTCATTTTATTTTCTTGTAGGGTCGGATTCTCCTACCCTACCCTTTATTATTCCTCGCTTAATGCCGCTAATTGATCTGCTTGATATTCATTGATCAACGGTTCAATAATCTGCTCTAAATTCCCTGAAATTACTTCATCTAGCTTATACAGCGTCAAATTAATACGGTGATCCGTTACCCGTCCCTGTGGAAAATTATAGGTACGAATACGTTCAGAGCGATCACCGCTACCCACTAAGCTTTTACGTGTTTCCGCTTGTTCCGCATCTTGCTTCTGGCGTTCAGCATCCATAATCCGTGCCTGTAAAACCGACATTGCCTGTGCTTTATTTTTATGTTGAGAGCGTTGATCCTGACACTCCACCACCGTTCCTGTAGGAATATGGGTTAAACGAATGGCTGAATCGGTTTTATTAACATGCTGCCCCCCAGCACCTGATGCTCTAAAAGTGTCTACACGTAAATCCGATGCTTTAATATCAGGGGCTTCAACGGCATTAATTTCGGGCATAATCGCCACAGT
>JAGLDQ010000261.1 GCA_023145535.1 Cocleimonas sp.
TCCCCCTCATTTTTACTCACAATCTCTACTTTCCAGCCTTTATTTTCAGCATAGCGGGTGTACATACGAAATAAATCGCCTGCAAAAATCGCCGCCTCATCACCGCCTGTTCCTGCGCGTACTTCTATAAAGGTATTGCTACCATCATTAGGGTCTTTAGGCAGGAGCAGTTTTTGCAATGTTAATTCATATTGTTTCAGCTTTTGCTTTGCATCTTGAATTTCTTCCTGCGCCATTTCTTTCATTTCAGGATCATCCAGCATTTCTTCAGCGGTTTCTTTATCTTCTGCTGTGTGCTGATATTTTGAATATTCTTGAACGATGGGTTCAAGCTGGCTATATTCCATTGAAAGTTTACGGAACTGGTTTTGATCACTAATCACATCAGGCTCAGAGAGTAGCGCCGCAATTTCAGAATGACGTTCACCAAAGGCTTCAAGTTTTTGTTGTATGGAAGGTTTCATATTTTATTTCTCATCCAAGCCAAGCAATTTACTCGCCGCTTGCAATAGTTTTATATCCCCGCTATGCGCCGCTTTATTCATTGTGCTAGTGGGATGATGGGCTAGTTTATTGGTTAAGGTATGGGCTAAAAACTGTAAAGCTTCTTCGGTAGATTTTCCATTTTTTAGCATTTTTTGTGCCTTTTCTAAGGTTTCTTGTTTGGCCTCATTGAGTTTAGTGCGGTAACTTTGAATTAACTGTACCTGATCTTGTGCTTGCAACCAGGCGGAGAAATTTTTGACTTCTTCCGTTACCATCACTTCGGCTTTTTCAGCCGCTGCTTGACGTGATTTTAAATTCTCTTCAATAACAGAGTGCAAATCATCAACGGTATAAAGGTAAATATCATCCAGCTCACCTACCGCCTCTTCAATATCGCGGGGTACTGCAATATCAACCATAAAAATAGGACGGTGTTTACGAATTTTCAAGGCATGCTCAACCGTGCCTTTGCCTATAATGGGCACGGGCGCGGCAGTCGATGAGATAACAATATCAACATCGGGTAAATAATCGCTGATTTCAGCCAGTCCGATACAGCGACCATCAAATTCTTTTGCCAATTTTGCCGCATTATCAATGCTTCGATTGGCGATAATAATATTTTTCACGCCTGTTGCGTGAATATGACGACCCACCAGTTCAATCGTTTCACCAGCACCAATCAGCATCACTGTTTGTTGTTGCAGATCACTAAAAATTTGCTTAGCAAGATTAACCGCCGCAAACGCCACTGAAACAGGGTTAGCGCCAATACTGGTTTGAGTACGTACTTTTTTTGCAGTTGAAAAAGCAAATTGCATTAAACGCTTTAACGTACGTCCTGTGGCTTTATGATCGGAAGCGGTTTTTAACGCGGTTTTTAATTGCCCCAAAATTTGTGGCTCACCAAGTACCAATGAATCCAGACCGCAAGCCACGCGAAATGCATGGCGTACCGCCTCTTCTTGCTGATAAGTATACAAATAGGGTAAAAGTTTATCGTTTTCTATTTGATGATACGCCGCCAGCCAGCGACTGACTTCAGCAATCTCCTCTTTTTTATCAACGGTAATATAGATTTCAGTGCGATTACAGGTAGAAAGTATCATCCCCTCGGGTGAAATATCCGTTGTTTGCACCAACGCCTCAGCAAGGTTTTCAGAAGAAAACGCTACTTTTTCCCGTATGGAAACGGGCGCTGTTTTGTGATTGACACCGATAACGACAATTGACATAAAGGGAAAGTAGTTTATAAATTATTAGAGGAAAGCGGAAAAAAGTCATTCTATCAAGCTGAAAGGAAATTGTCCTGTCAATTACACGTTCCTTTTGGAGATAGAAAGCCAAAGAAAAAATGCCATTAAAAAAACCACCGCTTGCACCCAAACAAAATTGACCGCTTCACTCCCTAATAAAGGGGCAATAACACTTGCCAGTAACGCATTCGATAACATTTGGGTAAAACCTTGCATCGCAGCGGCAGAGCCACGATTTTTAGGGAAGCAATCCAATGCCAAAATAGTAATATTAGGCATAATCATTGCTAACGAAAAGGCATATAACACTAAGGGCGCAATGCTAATGAGCGCAGAGGTTGGTAAGAAACTAACTTGCAGTAAATTTAAGACAACCGCAAGTGCAGTGAGAAAAAAGCCCACATTGATGGTCTGCTCTGATGATAAGTAATGTGTTAGTTTGTTGGTTACAAACGCGCCAATCACAATACCAGCCGTCACGGGTGCAAATAGATAAATAAAATCCTCAGCTTGCCATTGCAAAACATCAAAAATAATGGTTGGTGCGCCAACCACATAGATAAAAAATCCTGCAAAACTCAGTGTCGTTGTTAAAACTAATGTCATAAAGCGTGCATGTAATAAGGCACGACTATAAACCTTAGTAACATGAAGCGGATGAAGTGATTGCTGTTGCTCAACAGGTAAAGACTCTTTAATGCGTAATAGCGCGATCATCAGCACCACTGCCCCGTAAAATGCCAGAAAGTAAAATACCGAGCGCCAGCCAAATAGATTATGTAACGCACCGCCAATAATAGGTGAAATAGCTGGTGCAATCGCAAACAACATCATCACTTGCGACATCGCCTTACGTGCATCCTGCTCGTTAAAACTATCACGAATCATCGCCCGACCTGCCACATAACCACCGCTAGCGGCCATGCCTTGTAAAATTCGTGACAGCATAAAGGTTTGAAAATTATCGGTTAAAGCACAACCTAATGAGGCGACTAGATACAAGCTAGCAGAGGCAAAGATAATAGGTTTACGTCCAAAGCGATCGGTTAACGGCCCCCAAATTAACGTCATCACCGCAAACCCTGCCAGATAGGCTCCTAGTGATTGTGAGATAAGCGCACGCGAAACTTGAAACTCAGCCTCTATACTGGGAAATGATGGCAAATAGGTGTCAATGCTAAAAGGGCCCACCATTGAAAGAAGCGCAGCAGCAATGATTAACCAGCGTTTGGATATTTTATTGAATTGGTTTTTCATTGTTTATTATTGGGTTACCCGCATGTAAAATGAATTTAAGGGAGGCGAGACAAGGTTCTTACGTGCTTGACGTTCTTTAAGCGTATAAAAATAATTCGTTTGATAAATTCGCAGCTGCGCTATCAAACTCATTGGTTTTACTGTGGGGGTCATAAATGACATCATGAATAACCTGAGTTTCATGCTGAAAATAATCAAATACTTCGCCTTTCAGGAGCTTTGTAATACTTTTAAAACACGCACTGAGGGTTGGCATTTGAAACTTATGATTATTTAAGCAAGAAGATCAAACAATTACACACTAAATATTATTTTTTACTCACATCCTTCTCAAGCTAAAACTTATCGCTTAATCAACTTCATGGGCAAATTGTCACTCGGGCGTAGTGTCAAGCGACAATCCATTCCACCCGCATAACCATTGGTCGTTTCAGCTCTAAATTTTTGCGCTAAAATAGCAAAGACCAACACAGATTCTTTAATCCCAAAGGTCTTTCCAGGACAAACGCGTGGCCCTGCACTAAAGGGAATGTAGGTGAATTTAGTTGGGCTTTTAGCTTCTGGCATAAAGCGTTCAGGAATAAAATGATCAGGATTTTCCCAATGTTTTTTATGGCGTTGCAGTAACCACGGGACAATCAATATATTAGATTTTGCGGGGATGTGTGTACCATTAATGTTGTCATCTTCAGTAGCCTGTCGTGCAAGTACAGGCACGGGCGGATAAAGGCGCATGGTTTCATCAAGAATGGCACGGGTATAAGGCAGTTTATCGACATCTTCATACGTTGGTGTTGTTCCCCCAAGCTCCCGTTTTAGCTCTTCATGCAGTTTCTTTTCAACCTCAGGTGCTTGCGAGAGTAAATACCATGTCCATGACAATACATTGGCAGTGGTTTCATGACCTGCCATAAATAACACAATGATTTCATTGCGAATCTCAAGGCGTGTCATCGACTCACTATCATCCAGTGTTTCACTGGCACGTATAAACTGTGCGACTAAGGTGTCTTTATTTTCTTTGTAGGTGGCTTTTTCCATAATTTCATCAATACAGTCATGGATCACCTTTGCCGAATTTTTTCCAACACCAAATTTACCATTGAGATTGGGAAACCAGCGCATACCAAGGAGCTTAGGGATATCCATTTGGCTAACTACGGTTTGATAGTTGGCAAAGGCGGTGACAATACTTGCGGCACTTTTTGCGCCTAATTTTTCGCCAAACAAAGTCCGCGCAATAATATCGGCTCCCAATTGCGCCATTTCTGGTTGCATGGAGACGGTTGCGCCAGATTCCAGCTTATCCCACTTAGTTTCTGTATCTTTAATCGCGGAGATCATTACCTCGCTATACATTTCGATATGTGCATTATCAAAGGAGCCTGATAGTAAACGGCGATGCTTTTTCCACGTTGCACCAGTACTGACAAATAATCCATTACCTAGTAAAGGCTCTAATGCTTTTACTTGTTGTGTGGTTTTATCGAGATAATTCATCCCATTTTCGATCATTACCTTACGGACTGTTTCAGGCGAGTTGACAATAAAAATATTCTGTTTTAACACTTTAAGGTGCATAAAATCTTTTTCAAATGCAAATTCAGGCCAAATGGATAATAGATTTTTATGCGCGTAAAAAAGCGCTTTAAGTGGGTTAAATTGTTTCTTCGGACGAGCAGGGTGAGGGGGTTTGAAATGTTTCATTATTATTAATTCTCTAATAGATACCAATCGCTTTCATCAGGATAAAAATTTCCCAAAGAGTATTGCCTTTAGTACTGCAAAAATAAACACGTTGCTGCTCGCCTGCAAACTTCTTTTTATGAGAGGCATTCCCTTTATTGGGATAAAGAAAGTTCATATTATGATAGGAAAAACGTAACACCTTGCGCGTTATTTTATTGTAGTTAAACTCTGCGCCTAATTGATATAACGGCGACATTCCTAAAGAAAGTATCTCAATTTTTTCTTGACGAAAAACATCCATTGCTTCCAAAATAAGTGTTGGGCTAACGCCATGGGGTGCGGTCTCTGCAATGCGGTCAATATTATGATAGTAACCAATGACTTTATTATCTCGGTAAAAAGGATCAAAAACCGTAATACCGATTAATTTTCCCTGCTGTTTCGCAATAAAGCAGCGGGAGTCGATTTCATCTTGATATAAAAAAGGACGATTTAAAAAAGCCAGTTGATTTCCACCTTTTCCTTTTAACCAAGACTGCGACAATGATTTAATCTCAGCGAGTTCATTGCATTGAGACAAGTCAATTTCTTCAATCTCAACCTCCTCACGCCGACATTTATTCCGCCATTGCCGTAAACTGCTTTTGGCTTTTCCTTTTAGATCATAATGTTGAATAGCCATTTCAGTTTCAATACCAAACTGGTTAACTTGATAACCTAGCTGATCAAGAAGGATGGCCATCTTGCGTGAGATTTGAATAAACTGTGCGCTTGGGTTAGCAGCAAGAAACTGTTTAAGCAAAAAAACGGTGTTTTCTTTAGCGCAAATAGGATTCGCTAGCACAATAACTCTACCTTTAGGCGCAAAGAGCCGATGTTGATAGCGTAGATAGCTGATATAGCCAATGCCTTCAATAAAGAAATACTCTAAGCCTTCTTGAAGTCCTGAGTATGCTAGGCAGGAATCGCCATATTGTTTAAAATAGGGTAGGAGTTGGTCAATATCTTGGGAGGTTAGTCTGTTTGGATGTGTTTGCATAGAAATGCGTTATATGAATAGTTAGGGAATCTAAACTTAAAAAAATTATCTCCCCATAGCATCACCAAGTAATGCCATGGGGAGTCGAGAGTTAGGGCGTATTTTTAAAGAAAGGCTTATTCTTTATCGGCTATTTCATAGCGAGGCATAGCAACATTTTTAACTTGCTCTTCTTTATCTGTAATTAAATGATGCTGTGAATCTAGCTTGCTTCCCTCACCATCATCCTCAATAAGCCCTACAGACTTCACCGTTTTTAAATAAAGTGCAAAGAAATCAGGAAGTAAAACTTGTTGCAAATAATCCAGCGCCCATTTTCTATCACGAGAACCTAATGTTTCGATAATATTATTAGCAAATTCACGCCCCATGGAAAAACCTGCTTTATTTTTGGTGTTATCCCATTTGGTGTTGGCATAACCAGCAAAGCGCTCATTGAGTTTTTCATAAAAAGGCGTACGGTAATCACCATTACCACTAAAATCACGCGCATTGTCTTGCACATGATCTGCCATTTTTTGTGCGTATAGTTGGATTAAGGTGGCGCGATCTTCATCATCAATCGTTTCATGCACCATACGGTCTAATGAATGAATCAATAATGCCACGATTTCTTCAATGATAGCAATGCGTTGCTGCTGAGTATCAATCTGAAAGTTTTCATTCTCAATTTCCAATAACGTTTGCATGCCGATTTTCCAGCAGTTAAAGGCAAGTACGCTAACGGTCTCTTCGACTGAAACTTCACGTACTTTATTACTCCATTTGGTTTTAATTCGTATGCGCACTGTTGATACTCCATGATGCTAATATTAGAGCTGGATTATAAAGGTCTATTGGGAAAATGCGAATATCCTTTTAAACTTGATCCCGTAATATTTCTATCATTTGTTAAATCCTATAGAATTAATCACATGAAAACTACTCTATCCGAAACCTCATTAAACATCCTCATTAACACAGTGCAAAAAAACTGCCATAGAGCGGATGCGCGCCACGCCGGTGATTACACTCTTTGCGTCTATCTGCTAAAAATGCGTGAAATGTACCGCTGGGAACAAAAAATAAGCTTTAATGAGGTGCTTACCGTTGAGGATGTGGGTGATTGGTTAACAAACCGTGAAGATGTTTGGGATACTTTGGAAGGATTGGATTATTGTTCACTAGAAATAGAAGGGCAGATTTACGATGCCTTTGATAATGATAAAATTAATGCGATTTTAAATCCAAAAGGGCTACTCTATAGTGCAGGGTTGGGTATTCGTTGTCGTCCACATTTTTTTATTGCTGATCTTGTTGAGCATTATCAGCGTGATAAAACTGATATTTTTATCTCAGGGCATGAGTATGCACGCGATATGGCAGCGCCGCCTGCAATGATGCAAAATGGATTGGTTTTTATACGGAATGAATCGCTTCGCCGTATGTTGTGGGAGAAGGTGGAAGAATGGCGCATGAGTCCTGTGGATAGCCCCTTGGGAAGAGCGGTGGCAGCTTATGATTTTGCAGACGATGTGGAAATGGCTCTGGATAAAATGGCGGCAGTTGAATCCGCATTGATAATTGAACATGAACTAGGTGAAGTACTCGCAGGAGAAATATTGGGTGGTCAGTGGAATGAGATGCTAAATGCCTTGTCACCCTCTGTGGCTGAAATTATGCTGCGCGCTATTCGGGATAATCTAGCGGACTCCTTAACCACGCTGGATAAATTATTAGAGAAAAATACAGTCGCATCCATCCATTTCTACTTTGGAAGCTTAACGGCAATGCGTAAAAAACTGTCCCCTCAGCTAATCGCTTGTTATGAAAAATGGCATGAAAGTGGTGATTTAAACGCGATTGCACAGCATATTAAAACCTCAAGTCAGCACTGGGAGCGGCTTGGTAAGGCCTGTTTGCAATTATTTTCTGAGCAAAATAAAGATGCGGCGGATAGCATCGAAAAACTAGTTGAAAAAAACATTTTATAAATTGGATTGAAAAAATGAAAAACATCAAGGAAGTAAAATCGGGTAGTTTTATCTTTGAGTATAAAAATGCACTGCCTGATTTTTTATGCGATGACATGGTGGCGCGCTTTGAAAGCAATTTAGATGATCAATATAAGGGCAGAGTGGGTTCTGAAAGGGGGGCAAATCAGTCCCTAAAAAAAACCACCGATATAGCCATTACTGGTAAACCGCATTGGCAAGACGTGAATAATAATTTATTTCGCTCGCTAAGTTTGGCTTTGAGGGAGTTTGGCGAAGCCTACCCTTATTTTTCAGCGATGCCGCGTTTTGGTGACAAAGGCTATAACTTGCAGCGCTATCAAGCGGATGAATATTACCACTGGCATGTCGATGGTGATAGTCCCGATTTAGCAATGCGTCAATTAGTTGCCTTGTGGTATCTTAATGATATGCAAGGTAAAGGGGGGGATACCGAATTTCTCCATCAGAATGTTAAAGTGACTCCAGAGAAAGGCAAGTTAGTGCTATTCCCACCTTTTTGGACGCATGAACATCGCGCAAAGGTAGTGGATGAGGGGGCGAAATATATTGCAACAACTTGGATTGTTTTTCGAGAATAATTTATTCGCTCGCTTCATGTTACTATCGTTCTTTTTCGCTTATCTAATATTTAACTCTACAATTGAATACTTACATTCTCTCTAAAAATGAAAATAACTATGAAAACATTACTAAAGTCACTTTTAATTCTCAGCCTATATTTTCCAATCAGCGGTTACGCTCAACCCTCAAGTGTTAAAATTTTGCCACTAGGTGATTCAATCACCTGTGCGAGCAAATATAAACAAAGCTATCGTTACCCTCTTTGGCAGCACCTTGTGGATGCGGGAAAGCAGGTTGAGTTTATTGGCAGTCAAACACAAAAAGGCAATGGCGGCAGAGTTTGGCAGTCTTATAAAGGAAAGCATTTCCCCGCCGCGAATGAAGGGCATTCAGGTTGGCGTGCGGATCAAGTTTTAAAGGGTCTGGAAAATGGTGAGCCAGGGATGGATAAATGGATAGCGGGTTATCGTCCTGATATTGCGTTAATTCATTTAGGTACAAATGATGTACACCAACGACAAACAGCAGCGTCTACGCGTGATGATATTGAGCAAGTTATTGTTAAGTTGCGTGCTAGAAACCCTAAAATAAAGGTGTTGTTGGCCAAGATAGTCCCCATGAAAACAAGCCCTTTAGTACCGCATCTTAATCAATTATTGGCTAAATTAGCCGTGAAATTGAATAAGCCTCATTCACCAGTGGTTAGTGTTGATATGTACTCAGGTTTTAGCATTAATACGGATATGCAGAAGGATCAAATACATCCTAATGCGGATGGTGAGAAAAAAATGGCAAAGCGTTGGTTTGATGCTTTGATTCGTAGTCGATTTATTCAGTAGATGAATAAGTACTCTCCGAAAATCAATCTAACCCTGTTGCTCTAGTCGCATAGCGCCCTCTGCTTCTGTTGCAACGCTTTGCAGTTCAAGCAACAGAAAATAAAGTTTTATTCGATTTATTTTGTTTGGGTCTTCGGTTGGCGTTGGTCAAGTGCCTAACAGAGACTTTATTAGACTGAACAATAGAAAAAAAGCCCACCAGAGTTTACTGGGTGGGCTTTATTATTCAATTACATCCTTGTAAGCGAGCTTTCATTCCTTAAGATTTAGTCCACACTCGGTGCTTTAATCGAGATGTTATTGCCAACGGCTGAAACACTGACATTAACAGGACCAATATTTCCTCGATTACCCGATACAAAACCTCTAGCAGAAATGGGGCTAGCACGGTTGATTTGTAACATGGAGCCAGTGCTTCCTAGCGGGGCGCTTAGGTTGTTACCAACCGCTGTGACCGTTAACTTAGGGTCTCTTGGTCTAAGAGAGGAGACATTAAAGCCATTATTGTTAATAGAACCCGTTGCAGTGACAGGACTCTCGTAGTTGAACTGGACGGAGCCAAGTTGTGTGCCCGTTATACCGTTCTCTCCTACGCCATCAATGGTGAGGTTATTGCCTACGGCAGTGACATTTAGCTCGACTTCAGCATCCACCCATTTACCTTCTTTGTTCTGTACTGTGCCTAAGTTAATATTGTTGCCAGTAATGCTACCAACTGCACTGGCTCCTCCGTTCTGATTACCCTGCACAGCGCCAACAACGAGACCATCCGTCCCAAGTTCGATGGATGCATTATTGCCAACGGCGGTTACATCAACATGAAGATCGGTAATACCAGAACCACCCGCACTGATATTATTAGAGACCCCGCCGACGGCAGAGACAGGCGAATCGTGGTTAAACTGATTGACGGAGACATCCGCTGGGTCAGTGATCTCCAGTGTTGGCACATTAATCGCACCGGTCATATCAATAGCTTGGTCATAATCTAACGTGATGGTGTCGTCTGTATCAATAACAACCGTTGGGAAGTCAGCATTTGCGGTCATGGCTGTGAAAGAACAAGCGATGGCGATTGAACGAACAAGTGTTAATTTTTTCATGGTATTTACCTTATTTTGGTTTAATTTGATTAGGGTTTAAAGGGGTTGCTTGAATCGTCGTTATATAATTTTTATATCATCGTGATAGCACTCATTAACTCGGACATTAAATAAGCGTCCAACCAGTTGTGCGACACCGCGCTCAACCAGTGAGCGAACGCCCATTTGAAGGGGTTCATCGGTACTAGAGCCTCCGTCATAATTGACGAGCTGTTTATCCATAAAACGATACAGTCCGGCTTTAGTCCGCGTGCCAACAAATTGTTTTTGCAATGAGATGGAGTCAATCACAGCAAGGGTATGCACATTGACAATACGGAGATCCATGGCCACATTCATCATCACCGTCTTGCCACCCAACTCGAGTCCTGACACATTGAGTAACTTGCCGCCGCTATAAAGGTTGTAGTTCACTTCCGTCACCGCGCCAGTGATGTAGTAATCGGCACTGTGAATCTTTCCGGAGAGCATGGGTTTATATTTGATGTAGCGTCCATTGGATAATTTATAGCGTTTATTATCGCCAATGCGCTTTTTCTTCATAAGATCCGATTCAACATTGAAGGCACCGATATTTCGGCGTTCAACGACCTGTATGGCTTTGATCTTACTCAATGCGGTGATCGCCATTGACTCAACCCCTTGGGTTATTTTATAGCCTTCACTTGATGACATTTTTCCTGATTTATCGGGTATCTGATCAATCGTGACTTTGATCTTCCGTGATAAGTTAATCCGTTTAGACACACACGCAAGACCCGAGGTGTAGTGGGTATTATTTTCAGTAATCACGGGGCCTTTTAATAAGCGAACTTCCTTGTACTGATGACGTGAGCTACTAGCACAACCAGTAAGCAGTGATAGGGAGGTAAACAAAGAGATTAAGAGCGTCTTATTCATTTTATACTCGTCTTGTGAATTTATTTTAATTGGATGTTAGGACTGACAAGAAAACATAAGCAGATGATTTATTTATAGTTATTTTCATAGTTGAGCACTTGATCCAGCTCAATATCCGCATCGGCATCGGAATTAGAGGTCATATTATTATCTTGTGCCTCCTGATCGGTTGATAAGGTGACCGAGCTATGATCACCTGTTACCACCACACTGATATTATTAGCAGAAGCATTGCTGGTAGGGCCCACAAGCGAACCGCTCCCTACACCTGCACCGCCCGAACCGCCACCCGCTCTTGCTGCACGAAGACCCACAGGGCATTGATAAGGATTGGCATCACAGAAAAGTAATCCGCGATTTTGTGCGACCTGAATTTGATCTGGCGTAGGGAAATTCCAACTAGACGCGCTCATTTCATTGGCGATAACATTCATGCTCATGCCAAGGAGTAGGGCTGAAGCTGTGGTGGTTAGAAGTTTATTGGTCATCGGATTACCGCCTTTTTCTGATCGTTGGATTCATTCGCTCGTCATTTAACGAGCTCATTATAAAACGTTTCCTTGTTTTTATTGTTATCAGCGTCCTGCTGTGTTGATAAAGCTATAGTGATTCAGTTTGGGTTCATTGAACAGCTAAAAGGGGATGTTTTGATCAATTTTAGAGATAGCTGGAAAAACTAGCACTAGAGAGAGAATGAGCGGTGTTTTTCTGGGGTTGATTGGAAATAATGACGATTAGTCGGCTGAAAATGAAAAGTAATGATGTTATTTTAGACTGCCAAGGATAATGATAGCGCATTTAGTCATTTTGGTTTTATAGACCATCAAATGTTCGTTGCCAGCCTAAAAGAAAACACTCTGCTATACTTAATCTGAAACCAACCCTTTAATCCTCAGCTCCACACGCTTCGCTGACCTTATCGATATTCCAAAATTATGCCAGCGTCTTACGCATACATCCTCAGAAACCGCCCCTACCGAGAAAATAGCTTTTTGCTGGATATATTTACTGAAGAAAGTGGGCGTATTCCCTGCATAGCAAAGCCTATCAATCAGCGCGGAAAAATAGTGATAGGCATGTTGCAACCCTTTCGCTATTTGCATCTACACTGGTATGGACGTGGTGATATGATGACATTGCAACAAGCGGATGAACATGGGCGACACAATATTTTCACGACAGAGTTACCTAAAGGTCTCTATCTCAATGAGTTGGTGTTGCGTTTAACTCAGCAACACTTTCCCCTTCCTAAGCTATTTAACGCCTATAAGCAGACGCTGCACCGCCTAAGCAATCGTGAGGCAAACCCGCAAGCGTTAATGCGTTTTGAGTTGTTTTTACTACAAGCCTTGGGTTATGACATTAATGTGTATTGTGATGATGAAAGAGGTGACATTATTAGTGTGCAGGCTGTTTACCGTTATATTCCACAACAAGGCATTATAAAAAACAATCCTGACATTGACCAAGAGGATGGTTTTATTATTTCGGGTGTATTATTAGTTGCCCTACGAGATCTGAATAAAATGCAAGCACAAAACTGGCAAGAATTGCGAGGTTTTATTGATCGCTTGATGGGTTATATTGCAGGTAAGCCGCTTAACTCACGCAAGCTTCTATGAAAATAGACAATGAACTTATCTCAAATATTAATCCCACTTTATCTTCTCATTAGTTTAGGACTAATTTTTAAACATTATCGTTTTCCCAATGATGAATTCTGGGCAGGTTTGGAGCGACTTATTTACTATGTACTCTTTCCAGCACTTTTGTTTGTCGCATTAGTCAAAGCACCAGTGAATGCGACATTGCTAGGGGAAATAGTTTTAGTGATTATGCTGCCTGCTTTATTTATCGGTTTTACACAATGGTTAGGTTTTTTATCATCGTCATTATTAACATCGACTTTTACCTCAATGTATCAGGGAGCAGTAAGAAATAATACAACGATGGTATTGGTTATTACGCCTTGGGTTGTGCCAGACAAAGGTTTGTCTATCGCAGCCGTGGTGATTTTAATTATTGTCCCCTTTAATAATATTGTCAGTGTGCTGGTGTTAAATCATTATGGTAATAATCAATCAGGACAGCAGGTTATATGGTGGAAGGGGATCGTTAAGAACCCTCTCATTATTGCCTGTACAGCGGGGATAATAGTTAATTTATCAGGAGTTAAACTCCCTCTCTCCTTGCTAGATACCGCTGATTTTTTAGGAAAAAGTGCATTGCCATTAGCGCTGTTAGCCGTAGGTGCAGGATTACGCCTTGGAAGTGTTTTTCACAATAAATTGGCGATTGGTTTGTCCACTGTAGCGAAGTTGTTGCTATTACCAACGATTACTTGGGGTGCATGTGTCTTATTAAAAGTGGATGCAGAAATAGCAAAAATAGCTATTTTATATGCGGCTGTTCCGACCGCGACATCCGGCTTTATATTGGCAAGACAAATGGGGGGCGATGCAGAAACAATGGCGCAGATCATCACCTTTCAGACGTTAATGGCAGGGTTTACGTTACCCCTATTTCTTGCGATTACGCAGAATTATTAGCATGATTGATATAAGCAACAGGGGCGTTGCACACAACGTCCCTGAAACATCATCCGTTGACTATAGTTTTGCTAATAATTGATTCGCTTCGGTTTGCTGAGCAACACTGCCTTCGCGGAGTACTTCATGCAACATTTCATAAGCAGATGGATTATCGTCAGCTTCCATATAAGCACGAGCGACATCTAGTTTTATACTGGTCTCTAAAGATTCATCTTCAGTTGGTTCTGCAATAGGGTTTTGATAATCCGCTCTATCTTCTGCTTTCATTTTTGGTGTTGAAAAGTCTAAGTCTAAATCATCAACGGCTTCAAGATTGAGTTCCTCATGTTGTTTACCAGCAAAAAAGCGTTTTAGTAAAAATCCTAGACCAACAAGAAGTGCGACTAAAGGTAATAACCATGTCAACTTGCTCAAACTAAAACCTGTAGAATTCTCAGTCGTTGGGCTAATAATATTGCCATTTAAGTCCGTTGAGGGTGCATCAAGCATCCCAGTTGCGGGGTTTACATCCGCATCTATTGGTTGTTGCGTATTATTGCTTTGAAGAGCGGCGGCTTGAGAGTTACCATCAAAAGTAGGTTGACCTTGTGTTTTTTGCTCATTTTGCTCATCTTGAAGCTCAATAACACGCCGCTCCAATGAAATGGTTGTGATATTATTTTCAGCCAGTTCACTTTTAGATTCAACTAATTGTTGCTGTAAGGCGGCATTTTTATCTCTAAGTCGCTGTTCACTAACAGACTCCTCTTCGGGTAATGATCTTCCTTCAGAATTTTTTAGTATCTGAATTTTTTCTTCCAGATCATGCAGTTCATTATCGCGTTTATCTTTTTCGGCTTCAAGACGTTCTACAAGACCTTGTAGTTTTTCACTCTCTTCAGAAAGTGCTTCAACGCGCACTGTTTGTGCGGAATGTTGCGTCTTTAGTTTTTCTAATGCGACAGGATCACCACCTGAATTAATAAACGTTGGAGGAGTAAGGTTACCTGTTTTTCCTCTACGATAAAAACGGGCGTGCTGCGCTAATAAAGCTTCTGCATTTTCTGATGGAATACCGGCAATCATTGACTCACTGGGTAGTGATAATTCCTTATTTCGCATCATAAAATTAATATTCCCCCCTTTAAATGCGCTAGGATTTTTTGCTAAAATAGCAATCATTATCTGTGCTTTAGAAAGCTGGGAATTAGGATAGTTTTTACTAACAATACCGCTAAGTGTTCCTTTGGCTATCGCGGTATCCTTTATAGGGTCGGCGATGAGGGGTGTGGTAGCGGTCGTTAAAACGATCATACTCATTGAGAGTATTAGAGCGCGTAGATTTTGAGAAAAATAGTTGCCGAAAGAGAATTTTTTCATAATTTATAGATACTTTTTTTGGGTATTTGAAATTGCCTATATCCTACTCTAGTTGAAAACTAGTCTACCATTCCTTTGCGATACTCTGTATCGTTTTCCAGTTTTCTGATAAGGGCTTATTAGCATTTAGTATGTTTTGAATCATGGCTTCGAGCGCTTCTTTATTTTGCGAATGATAATAAATACCTAATAACTCTTGCTCCACTAATGGTTGTTTTCTTTTCTTGCTGAGTATGCAAAGCTCTAATAATGTTTGACTCTCCTCAATGCTTCCATAGGCCACGCAATAACGTGCCTTATCAATGGGGTTGTCGTAGTTTTCATTTAGAAACGTGGTCAGAATTGTTGCTTCATCCTCTTCATTATCTGTGGTTGTTTTTCTGCAACTATCACTGATCAAAGTAGCACCAGGATAGCGTATACAATCGAGATGATGATCCGTATTTTTATCTAGCCATTCTCTAAAATAAGCCCTACTAGAAACACCAAGAAGAGGACTGGTCAAATTAAACATTTTTTCTTTAACAGGGCGGCCTGTGGTTTTCAAGGTGGTAAAGAAATCTTGCAATGCGCCTGATAAGTAAGGTTGTAGATGAATATCCATCGCTAGCATAATGCGCTGTGTATGGATTGATAATTCTTTAGGATTAGCGCTGACTGCAAGTGTAAGTCGTCGCCACTTACGCAATGGATCTTTGGAGTCAGTAGAGTTTAAGTCGGAGATAAATGATGTCACGTTATTTTCCCTGCAAAATAGTCCCCCATCTGGGAGTTCCTTTGGTGATGATCAGAAGGATGAGTTGCTTAATATAATGCGCTAGGCTTTCTAATTCCCTCTATAAAACGGTAGCTTAACGTATTTATTATACCTATTGATAGAAGAGGAGGCACAATAATTCTATAAAAAAGCTACTAGCTTTACTATTTTGCTGACAAAGCGATCTACTTATAGATT